>NZ_JBVIQR010000033.1:0-93115 GCF_055576875.1 Streptomyces sp. NPDC033229
GTCCTCAATCGCCGGACGGGCTCGATGTGGCTGAGCCCAGCCACAACAAGCCCGTCCGGCGATTGAGGACGCGCCCGCAGGGCGCCCGCCGCCGCAGGCGGCAAGACAGGCCGCAGCGGAAAATACGGCAAGACGGGCCGGTAGCCGAGGGAACCCCTACAGCCAACGACAAACGACGTGGGGCCCGGGCGATCACATCGCCCGGGCCCCACGTCGTTGTCCCGTTACTACAGGCGCTACCGCGCCTACCGCGCCTACCGCGCAGCCGCTCGCGCCTCGCGGCGGTTGTCGCGGAAGGTGTTCACCCGGCGGGCCGTCGCGAAGAGCGGGATGACCGCGCCGAGGACGACCTGGAGGGCGCAGCCGGTCTGCAGGAGCAGCTCGCCGCCGGGGGCGTCGAAGGCCCACGCGGCCAGCAGGCCCATGCTGAGCATGATCCAGCTGAGCATCGCCACCGCCAGGCGGCCCCGCGGCTTGGGGTACTCGACCCGGCTCACCATCAGCCACGCCACACCCACGATCGCGAGGAGCGTCGGGATGAAGGGCAGCTCCAGGAGCACGATCGAGACCACCGTCAGCGCCCCGAAGGGACTCGGCATCCCCTGGAAGATCCCGTCCCGCAGCTGGACGCACGAGAAGCGCGCCAGTCGCAGGACGACCGCGAGCAGCACCACGATCGCCGCCACCGCCGAGACCCGCTGGTGCGCGTCGTCGGCGACCATGCCCCACACGACCACGAAGTACGCGGGCGCCAGCCCGAAGCTGATCAGGTCGGAGAGGTTGTCCAGCTCCGCGCCCATCGCCGAGCTGCGGAGCTTGCGCGCCACGAGCCCGTCGAACAGGTCGAAGACCGATGCGAGGAGCATCAGTATCACCGCGGTGGCCGCGCTGTGGCGGGCCATGCCGCCGTCCTCGTTGCCCGTCAGATGCGGGATGAGGACACCGGTGGTGGTGAAGTACACCGCCATGAAGCCACAGATCGCGTTACCCAGCGTGAGGGTGTCCGCTATTGACAGCCGGGTCGACAGCGGCATGTCGTCCGTGTCGTCGGCCTCCACCTCGGGCACCCAGGAGGTCTGTGTCTCCGGATCAATCACGGTCAAGGCGTGTCACCCCTGCCGTGGTGGCCTGGCCGACCTCGACCGCGACCTCGACACCCTCCGGGAGGTAGATGTCGACGCGCGAGCCGAACCGGATCAGGCCGATCCGTTCGCCCTGCTCCACCTTCGTGCCCTGGGGCACGTAGGGAACGATGCGACGGGCGACGGCGCCGGCGATCTGCACCATCTCGATGTCACCGAGCTCGGTGTCGAAGTGCCAGACGACGCGCTCGTTGTTCTCGCTCTCCTTGTTGAACGCCGGGATGAACCCGCCGGGGATGTGCTCCACGGACGTCACCGTGCCGGCCAGCGGCGCGCGGTTGACGTGGACGTTCAGCGGGCTCATGAAGATCGCGACGCGGGTGCGCCCGTCCTTCCACGGCATGATGCTCTGCACCACGCCGTCGGCAGGGGAGATGACTCGCCCGCGCGTGATCTCGCGCTCGGGGTCGCGGAAGAACCACAGCATGCCCGCCGCGAGCGCGGTGGTGGGCACGGCCAGCGCCGCCCAGCGACCGGAGCGCCGGGCGCGGGTGAGGCTGACCGCCGCGGTGGCGACGGTCGGGAGGAGCCACGGCGATGCTCCGCGCGCAAGGCGGACGCGGCCGCGTGGTGCAGAGGAAGAGCTGTGGGGCATGGATGACCTTCGTGGCGGAGGGTGCCGCGTAACGATTGGGGGACGGCGGCTTTCCGGGGATGGTATCGGTTGCGGGCGGCAACTGGGCAAGCGCCAGGGCCAGTCCGTGGCCGAACGCCGATGACAGGGTGTGATCTTCTTCTCTAACAAAACACCCCTAACCGGACATTTATCCCTGGATTCGGTACTCCTCGAGTAGCCGGCGGCCGATGATCATTTTCTGGATCTCGGCGGTACCTTCACCGATCAGCAGCATCGGAGCCTCACGGTAGAGGCGCTCGATCTCGTACTCCTTGGAGAAGCCGTAGCCGCCGTGGATACGGAAGGCGTCCTCGACTACCTCCTTGCAGTACTCGGAGGCCAGGTACTTGGCCATTCCTGCTTCGAGGTCGTTCCGCTGGCCCGAGTCCTTCTTCCGGGCCGCGTTCACCATCATCGCATGCGCCGCTTCGACCTTTGTCCCCATTTCGGCCAGTTTGAATTGAATGGCCTGATGTTGGGCGATCGGTTTTCCGAAAGTGTGACGTTGCTGCGCGTACGAGACGCCCAGCTCGAAAGCGCGCTGAGCGACGCCGCAACCACGCGCCGCGACATTCACCCGGCCCACCTCGACGCCGTCCATCATCTGGTAGAAGCCCCGGCCGGTGGCCCCGCCGAGCACCCGATCGGCCGGAATGCGCAGCCCGTCCATGATCAGCTCGGTGGTGTCGACGCCCTTGTAGCCCATCTTGTCGATCTTGCCGGGAATGGTCAGCCCCGGCTTGACCTGGCCGAATCCCGGCTCCTTCTCGATCAGGAAGGTGGTCATCGACTTGTGCGGGGCGGTTCCCTCGGGGTGCCCCTCGTCCGTCCGGCACAGGACCGCGACCAGGGTCGAGGAGCCACCGTTGGTGAGCCACATCTTCTGGCCGTTCAGGACGTACTCGTCCCCGTCGCGCACGCCCTTGGATGTGATAGCGGACACATCCGAGCCCAGGCCCGGCTCCGACATCGAGAAGGCGCCCCGGACATCGCCCGTGGCCATCCGCGGCAGGAAGTACTCCCGCTGCTCCTGGGTGCCGTGCTGCTTGAGCATGTACGCGACGATGAAGTGCGTATTGATGATCCCGGACACGCTCATCCAGCCGCGGGCGATCTCCTCGACGCACAGCGCGTATGTGAGAAGGGACTCACCGAGGCCGCCGTATTCCTCCGGGATCATCAGGCCGAACAGCCCGAGCTCCTTGAGGCCCTCGACTATGCGGGTCGGGTATTCGTCCCGGTGCTCCAGCTCGGTCGCGACCGGGATGATCTCTTTGTCGACGAATTCACGGACAGTGGCGAGGATTTCCCGCTGGATGTCCGTCAGCCCGTCGGTCTGCGCGAGGCGGCCCATCTCACTTCTCCCGGACGATCGGCTCGGGGCGGCCGGGCTGTTCCCCGCCGCGCTCCTTGATGTACGTGGCGGTGGGGACCATCACCTTGCGCCGGAAGACGCAGACGACGGTGCCGTCCTGCTTGTAGCCCCTGGTCTCGACGTAGACGATCCCGCGGTCGCTCTTGGACTTCGACGGCGTCTTGTCCAGCACCGTCGTCTCGCCGTAGATCGTGTCGCCGTGGAAGGTCGGCGCGATGTGCTTCAGCGACTCGACCTCCAGATTGGCGATGGCCTTGCCCGAGACATCGGGGACGGACATGCCCAGCAGCAGCGAGTAGATGTAATTGCCCACCACGACGTTCCGGCCGAAATCGGTCGTCTTCTCCGCGTAGTTGGCATCCATGTGCAGCGGGTGGTGATTCATCGTGAGCAGACAGAAAAGGTGGTCGTCGTATTCGGTGACCGTCTTGCCGGGCCAGTGCTTGTACACATCGCCGACGATGAACTCCTCGAAGGTGCGGCCGAACTGCATGGTGCTCACGCCTCCGGGATCTCGAACTTGGAGTGACGGGTCATGCCGGCCGCGCGGCCCTTGCCCGCGACGACGAGCGCCATCTTCCGGCTGGCCTCGTCGATCATCTCGTCACCCAGCATCGCCGAGCCCTTCTTGCCGCCGGCCTCGGACGTGCAGTAGTCGTACGCGTCGAGGATCAGCTCGGCGTGGTCGTAGTCCTCCTGCGAGGGGGAGAAGACCTCGTTGGCCAGCTCGACCTGGCCCGGGTGGAGCACCCACTTGCCGTCGAAGCCCAGCGCCGCCGCGCGCCCGGCGACCTCGCGGTAGCCGTCCTCGTTGCGGATCTGCAGGTACGGGCCGTCGATGGCCTGGAGGTCGTTGGCGCGGGCCGCCATCAGGATCCGCATGAGGATGTAGTGGTAGGCGTCCGCCGAGTAGCCGGGCGGCTGCTCGCCGACGACCAGGGACTTCATGTTGATGGAGGCCATGAAGTCGGCCGGGCCGAAGACGATGGTCTCCAGGCGCGGCGAGGCGGCGGCGATGTCGTCGACGTTCACCAGGCCCTTGGCGTTCTCGATCTGCGCCTCGATGCCGATGCGGCCGACCTCGAAGCCCATGGTCTTCTCGATCTGCGTCAGCAGCAGGTCGAGGGAGACGATCTGCTGGGCGTCCTGCACCTTCGGCAGCATGATGCAGTCGAGGTTCGGCCCGGCCCCCTCGACGACGGTGATGACGTCCCGGTACGTCCAGTGCGTGGTCCAGTCGTTGACCCGGACGACCCTGGTCTTGCCCGTCCAGTCGCCGTTGTTGAGCGCGTCGACGATGGTGTGCCGGGCGCCCTCCTTGGCCAGCGGGGCGCAGGCGTCCTCCAGGTCCAGGAAGACCTGGTCGGCGGGCAGGCCCTGGGCCTTCTCCAGGAAGCGCGGGTTGCTGCCGGGGACGGCGAGGCAGGAGCGGCGCGGACGCAGGCGGTTGACGGGGCCGGCGGCAATACCAGTCATGCGGAGACCTCCAGAGGGTCGAGCTTGTTCGCTTTCCGGATCTCGTCGACGATACGGCCGATGATCTCCGTGATTCCGAAGTCCTTGGGTGTGAAAACGGCCGCGACACCGGCCGCCCGCAGGGCGGTGGCATCGGCCGAGGGGATGATGCCACCGACGATCACGGGCATGTCGTCGGCACCGGTGGCCCGCAGCCGGGTCAGGACGTCCGGCACCAGCTCCGCGTGCGAGCCGGAGAGGATCGACAGGCCCACGCAGTGCACGTCCTCGGCGACGGCCGCCGAGACGATCTGCTCCGGAGTGAGCCGGATGCCCTGGTAGACGACCTCGAAGCCGGCGTCACGGGCCCGTACGGCGATCTGCTCGGCGCCGTTGGAGTGCCCGTCCAGGCCCGGCTTGCCCACCAGCAGGCGCAGCTTGCCGCTGCCCAGCTCGTCGGCGGTCCGGGCGACCTTCTCGCGGACCGCGGCGAGCGGGGTGCCCGCCTCGGCGGTGACCGCCACCGGGGCGCTGCTGACGCCCGTGGGAGCCCGGAACTCGCCGAAGACGTCCCGCAGGGCCCAGGACCACTCGCCGGTCGTCACACCGGCGCGTACGCACTCCAGCGTGGCCGCCATCAGGTTCTCCGAACCCGCCGCCGCCTTCTTCAGCGCCGACAGCGACTCCTGGGCCCGGCCCTCGTCGCGGTTGTCGCGCCACGAGTGCAGGCCCGCCACCACGCGCGCCTCGTTCGCCGGGTCGACCGTCATGATCGCGGCGTCGAGGTCGGCGGTGAGCGGGTTGGGCTCGGTGGACTCGTAGCAGTTGACGCCGACGATCTTCTCCTCGCCGGCCTCGATCCGGGCCCGCCGCTCGGCGTGCGAGGAGACCAGCCGGGACTTCAGATAGCCGGACTCGACGGCCGCCATCGCGCCGCCCATCTCCTCGATCCGCGCCATCTCCGCCAGGCACTCGGTGACCAGCGCCGCGACCTTGGCCTCGACGACGTGCGACCCGGCGAAGATGTCCTCGTACTCCAGCAGATCGCTCTCGTGCGCGAGGACCTGCTGGATGCGCAGGGACCACTGCTGGTCCCAGGGGCGCGGCAGGCCCAGCGCCTCGTTCCAGGCGGGCAGCTGCACGGCCCGGGCGCGGGCGTCCTTGGAGAGGGTGACGGCCAGCATCTCCAGGACGATGCGCTGGACGTTGTTCTCCGGCTGCGCCTCGGTCAGCCCCAGGGAGTTGACCTGGACGCCGTAGCGGAAGCGGCGCTGCTTGGGGTTCTCGATGCCGTACCGCTCCCGGGTGACCTGGTCCCAGATGCGGCCGAAGGCGCGCATCTTGCACATCTCCTCGACGAACCGGACCCCGGCGTTGACGAAGAACGAGATCCGGGCGACGACGTCGCCCTTGCGCTCCTCGGGGACCTGGCCGGAGGCGAAGACCGCGTCGAGCACGGCGATCGCCGTGGACATCGCGTACGAGATCTCCTGGACCGGCGTGGCCCCGGCCTCCTGCAGGTGATAGCTGCAGATGTTGATCGGGTTCCACTTGGGGATGTGGTTCACCGTGTAGGTGATCATGTCCGTGGTCAGCCGGAGGCTCGGACCCGGCGGGAAGACGTGCGTCCCGCGCGAGAGGTACTCCTTGACGATGTCGTTCTGGGTCGTCCCGGAGAGCTCGGTGATGTCGGCGCCCTGCTCCTCCGCGACCACCTGGTACATCGCCAGCAGCCACATGGCCGTGGCGTTGATGGTCATGGAGGTGTTCATCTGCTCCAGCGGGATGTCCTGGAACAGCCGCCGCATGTCCCCGAGATGGGAGACCGGCACCCCGACCCGCCCGACCTCGCCGCGGGCGAGGATGTGGTCGGGGTCATAACCGGTCTGCGTCGGGAGGTCGAACGCGACCGACAGACCGGTCTGGCCCTTGGCGAGGTTGCGTCGATAGAGCTGATTGGACGCCTCGGCCGTGGAGTGCCCGGCGTAGGTCCGCATCAGCCACGGACGATCCTTCTGACGCTCAGTCATGTGGTGTTCGGCTTTCGATGATCGGACGGCGCGGATTCGGCTGTGCGGGGTTCAGACGTTCCGGAAGCGGTTGATGGCTTCGATGTGCTGCTCACGCATCTCCGGGTCGCGCACGCCCATCCCCTCCTCGGGGGCCAGCGCGAGCACGCCGACCTTGCCCTGGTGGAGGTTGCGGTGGACGTCGTAGGCGGCCTGCCCGGTCTCCGCCAGGGTGTAGGTCCTGGAGAGGGTGGGGTGGATCTTCCCCTTGGCGATCAGGCGGTTGGCCTCCCACGCCTCGCGGTAGTTGGCGAAGTGCGAGCCCACGATCTTCTTCAGCGACATCCACAAGTAGCGGTTGTCGTACTCGTGGTTGTAGCCCGACGTCGAGGCGCAGGTGACGATCGTGCCGCCCTTGCGGGTGACGTACACCGATGCGCCGAAGGTCTCGCGGCCCGGGTGCTCGAAGACGATGTCGACGTCCTCGCCGCCGGTCAGTTCGCGGATGCGCTTGCCGAAGCGCTTCCATTCGCGCTGGTCCTGGTGGTGCTCGTCCTTCCAGAACCGGTAGCCCTCGGCATTGCGGTCGATGACCGCCTCGGCGCCCATCCGCCGGCAGATCTCGGCCTTCTCCGGGCTGGAGACCACACAGATCGGATTGGCCCCGCCGGCCAGCGCGAACTGCGTGGCGTAGCTGCCGAGTCCACCGCTCGCGCCCCAGATCAGGACGTTGTCGCCCTGCTTCATCCCGGCGCCGTTGCGGGAGACGAGCTGCCGGTAAGCGGTCGAGTTGACCAGCCCGGGGGCCGCGGCCTCCTCCCAGCTGAGGTGGCGGGGCTTGGGCATCAGCTGGTTGGACTTCACGAGCGCGATCTCGGCCAGACCGCCGAAGTTGGTCTCGAAGCCCCAGATGCGCTGCTCGGGGTCGAGCATCGTGTCGTTGTGCCCGTCGGCGGACTCCAGCTCGACGGACAGACAGTGCGCGACGACCTCGTCCCCGGGCTTCCAGGCGTTGACGCCGGGGCCGGTGCGCAGCACCACGCCCGCCAGGTCGGAGCCGATGACGTGGTACGGGAGGTCATGCCGCTTGGCGAGCGGGGACAGCTTCCCGTAGCGCTCCAGGAAGGAGAAGGTGGAGACGGGCTCGAAGATCGAGGTCCAGACGGAGTTGTAGTTCACCGAGCTGGCCATGACGGCCACCAGGGCCTCGCCGGGGCCCAGTTCGGGCACCGGCACCTCCTCGACGTGGAGGGACTTGCGCGGGTCCTTCTCCCGGGTGGAGAGGCCCGCGAACATCTCGGCCTCGTCCTTGTGCACGGTCACCGCGCGATAGGACTCGGGGAGGGGCAGGGCGGCGAAGTCTTCGGCTGTGACCGCGGCGGAGCCGCTGTCGGACGCTGTCGACGCGAGAATCGCGTCCAGTATGTGGTTCACGGTGTGGCCTCCGGCGAAGCGCGTCGTGGGAACGGCTTGAGGGAACGTCGGGGGTGGTGCAGAGGCGGTGCCGTCGGTTCGGCGGGTGGTGCTCGGCTGCGCGGGTGAGCGCTTGCGGTATCGCCCAGCGGTGACTGGGGAGCCTGTGACGCAGGCGTCCGGGCGCACAAGGTGCTTGTGGGGACAGCCGACGCGCGACGAGTGAGTCTGACGCGCCGGCCGCCCGGACACCCACAAGGTATGGCACCGCGTGCCACTGGACAAGACACTGGGTGCCAACAATTTCCCTCAGATGTCATCCGCATGGCACGTATGAGCAACGTGACGACCGACAAAGGCCGCCCCTAAGGGCGGCCTTTGTGGTGATTGTGCAGGGAATGCCCGCTGTGGCTATCCGGGCGGAAGTGCGGGAACCGGGTACGGCACGGGTGTGCGGGACAGCGCGTCAGCTCTTCTTCTTGAGCGCCTTCTCGATCGCGCGCATCACCTCGTCGAGCGGGGCGTCCGTACGGGCCACCGCGACCAGCACCTCGCCCTCGGCGCCCGCGGTCCGCGCCGTGGCGGCCGGCCCGCTCGCCGGGGTGCCGGCCGAGGTGGTGCGCCCGGCGCCGATGCCCGAGCCGAAGGTGTCCCGCACGATGGCGAAGGCGTGGTCGAGCTGGGCCTCCACATCGCCCTCGCCGCCGCCGCGCAGCCAGCGCCGCAGCACATGGTTGTGCGCGGTGACGACGGCCGAGGCGGCGACCTCGGCCAGCAGCGGGTCGTCGTCGCCCACGTGGTGGGCGCTTTCGTCGAAATGGCCGAGAAGGTACCTGGTGAACAGCCGCTCGTAGCGGGCCACCGAGGCGATCTCGCGCTCCCGCAGGGCGGGCACCTCGCGCGTGAGGCGGTAGCGCTCGACGGACACGGCGGGGGAGGCCGCGTACATCCGCATGACCTCCTTGATGCCCCGGCAGACCGTGTCCAGCGGGTTCTCCTGCGGCGGTGCGGCGTCCAGGACCCCCGCGGCCCGCACGAGCGTGTCGTCGTGGTCGGGGAAGATGGCCTCTTCCTTGGAGCGGAAGTGGCGGAAGAAGGTGCGGCGGGCGACACCGGCCGCCGCCGCGATCTCGTCTACGGTCGTCGCCTCGTAGCCCTTCGTCGCGAACAACTCCATGGCGGCCGCCGCGAGTTTGCGGCGCATGGTGAGTCGCTGGGCGGCGGCACGGCGGGTGCCGGTGCTCTCGGAGCCTTCCGGCGACTCCTTCTTGGCCGGGCGCGACGGTCGAGCGGGCTTTACGGGCTGGGACATGTGGGGAACGTAACACGCGTCCGTATGGCTGTGCCGGGGCGGACTGCCGGCCGGTTCGAGCAGTCCACCCCACCCCACCCCCTGATCGGGCACGGCCGGATCAGCGCCGGGCGTACTCACGGAAGCCGCGGCCCGTCTTGCGTCCCAGGCAGCCCGCCGCCACCAGGTGCTCCAACAGCGGCGCGGGCGCCAGCCCCGGGTCGCGGAACTCGCGGTGCAGCACCTTCTCGATGGCCAGCGAGACATCGAGGCCCACGACGTCGAGCAGTTCGAAGGGCCCCATCGGATAGCCGCCGCCGAGCTTCATCGCCGCGTCGATGTCGTCCAGCGTCGCGTAGTGCTCCTGCACCATCTTGATCGCGTTGTTGAGGTAGGGGAACAACAGCGCGTTGACGATGAAACCGGCCCGGTCGCCGCAGTCCACCGGGTGCTTGCGGACCGCGGCGCACACCGCGCGGACGGTGGCGTGCGCCGTGTCGGAGGTCAGCACCGTACGGACCACCTCGACCAGCTTCATCGCCGGCGCCGGGTTGAAGAAGTGCATGCCGACGACGTCCTGCGGGCGCGAGGTGGCCCGGGCGCAGGCGATGACGGGCAGCGAGGAGGTGGTCGTGGCCAGCACCGCGCCCGGCTTGCAGATCTTGTCGAGCGTCGAGAAGAGCTGCTGCTTGACCGCCAGGTCCTCGGCGACCGCCTCGACCGCCAGATCGACCTCCGCGAACGCGTCGAGCGAGCCCGCCGGGGTGATCGCCGCGAGTGCCGCCTCCCGCGCCTCGGCCGTCAGCCGGCCCTTGTCCACCGAGCGGGCGAGCGACTTCGCGACCCGGGCCTTCGCCGCCTCGGCCTTCTCCGGCGAGCGCGCCGCGAGCACCACCTTGAAGCCGGCCTTGGCGAACACCTCGGCGATGCCACTGGCCATCGTCCCCGAACCGGCGACGCCGACCGAGGAGACCACCTGCGCGCCCGCCGTCTCGTGGCGGGTGCCGGGGGTCTGCGCGTCCGCGACGACGGTGGCCGAGCCGGGCGTCTCGTACGTATAGAAGCCGCGGCCCGACTTGCGGCCGGTCAGCCCGGCCTCGGCGAGCTGGCCGAGGATCGGCGCGGGAGCGTGCAGCCGGTCGTGGGAGGCGGCGTACATCGCCTCCAGGACGGTACGGGCGGTGTCGATGCCGATCAGGTCCAGCAGCGCGAGCGGGCCCATCGGCAGGCCGCAGCCCAGCTTCATCGCCGCGTCGATGTCCTCGCGGGTGGCGTACCGCGCCTCGTACATCGCGGCCGCCTGGTTGAGATAGCCGAACAGCAGCCCGTCGGCCACGAAGCCGGGCCGGTCGCCGACCGCGACCGGTTCCTTGCCCAGCTCACGGGCGAGATCGGTGACGGCGGTGACGGCGGCCGGCGCGGTGAGCACCGAGGAGACGATCTCGACCAGCTTCATCGCCGGCGCCGGGTTGAAGAAGTGCAGCCCGAGCACGCGCTCCGGGCGGGCGGAGTCGGCGGCGAGGCGGGTGACCGACAGGGCGTTGGTGCCGGTCGCCAGGATGGTGTCGGGCCGCACGATCGCGTCGAGTGCGGTGAAGACGTCGTGCTTGAGGGCGTAGTCCTCCGGCACGACCTCGATCACCAGATCGGCGTCGGCGGCGGCGCCCAGCTCGCGGGAGGTGCGGAAGCGGGCCAGCGCGGCCCGCCGCTCGGCCTCGGTGATCCGCTCGCGCCGCACCGCGCGGGCGGTGGCGGCGTCGAGGGCGGCCGAGGCCTGCGCGGCGGCGGCTTCGCGGATGTCGATGCCGACGACCTCGCGGCCGGCCAGCACCAGCACCTCGGCGATGCCGGTGCCCATGGTGCCGAGGCCGATCACGGCGACGGTCCCCAGCCGGGGCGCGGGCAGGGGGGAGGGGGACAGAGGGGACGGCTCAGGGCTGGACGTACGGTCCATCGCGAGACTCCAGGATGTGTTCCCGTGCGCAGGGGAAATGTCGAAGGAGGGGCCCCTGGCCGGGCTGCGGCGACTGAGGATTTTCCGGGCACGGGTAAGGAACGCCAACGGAAAGGGAGTTGTGCGACCGGCGGGCCCTGTCCCGGGGCCGTGCCGTACTCGAAGCGCCGAACCGCCATCGAGAGTGCTGATGCCGCTGCGGCGGCTGCGTCACCAGGCCGCCGAGCAGGTCCGCTGCTCTTGTCCGGGAGATTAACTCACCGGTAACCATGAGCGCCAGAGGGCGTGCGCGCCACTTACCATGTGGTCTGGGCCACTCGGGGAGGAGAGCGGTACATGGAAGAGGAATTCCGCGCACTGCTGAGGCGGGTACGGGCCGAGCTGGTCTCCCCGGCCGAATTCTCGGCCTACGAGCGGCTGCTCGAACTCGCCGTCGACGGTGCCCGGGCCCCCGGGCCCCCGGGCCCCGCCGAGCGCGCCGACCGGCTCGCCGACATCCTGGTGGCCGGCGAACAGCCGCTGTGGGCCCGCGAGATCGCCGCCTTCACCCTCGGCGTCCAGGGCGACCGCCGCGCCTTCGAGACCCTCGTCCTTCTCCTCAACTACCGCGAACCCGTGCGCTGCGCGACCGCCGCCCACGCCCTCGGCCGGCTCCGCGACCCCCGTACCGCCCGCGCCGCCGCCGCCCTCGCCACCAACCCGCTGCGCACCGCCTACGCCCTGCACCCCGTCCGGCTGCTCACCGAGCTGCGCGCCCCCGAGTCCGTGCCCGCCCTGCTGTCCACCCTGGAGCGGTTGCTGGCCGCCCCGGACCACTGCTGGCCGGTGGCCCGGGCCTGCGTCGAAGGGCTGGGCGTCCTCGGCGACGACCGCGCCACGCGTGTGCTCCTCGCCGCGCGGGCCCATGAACGGTTGCGGGCGGTGGCCGACGAAGCGCTGGCGCGCGTCCGCGGGGTCTGAGCCTGGCGGTTGTTCGGCTGCGGGCCGTGGCCGGTGCACCTCCGCTGCGCGGCGGTGTCCTCAATCGCCGGACGGGCTGGTTATGGCTGAGCTCGGCCGAGTCAAGCCCGTCCGGCGATTGAGGACGCGCCCGCAGGGCGCCCGCCGCCGCAGGCGGCACAGACGGCCCGCCGCGCAGGCGACGCGACGAGCCTGTACGAGAGCGGCACATACGTTCGCCACCGGCGACCGGCCCCGGATTTGGGGCGGGTGTGGCGATGATGGTTGGCTTGCCGCACAGGCAGGTATGCACGACGTCCGGGAGGACAAGCCATGGGCCAGGTCGAGGCCACCACGGAGCGGATCATCGCGGCGGACCCGGAGGAGGTGTTCGACGCGCTGGCGGACTACACCGGCACCCGCGCCAAGCTGCTGCCCGAGCACTTCAGCGAGTACGAGGTGCGCAAGGGCGGCGACGGCGAGGGCACGCAGGTGCACTGGAAGCTCCAGGCCACCAGCAAGCGCGTCCGCGACTGCCTGCTGGAGGTCACCGAGCCGACCACCGGACAGCTGGTCGAGAAGGACCTCAACTCCTCCATGGTCACCACCTGGACCGTCACCCCGGCCGGCGAGGGCAAGGCCAACGTCGTGGTCAGCACGGTCTGGCAGGGCGCGGGCGGCATCGGCGGCTTCTTCGAGCGGGCCTTCGCGCCCAAGGGGCTCGGCCGCATCTACGACGCCGTCCTCGACAAGCTCGAGGCCGAGGTCAAGAAGTAGCCCCCAGGGGGTGCCCGGAGGCGGGCGGTCTGCGGAAACGACCGGACCCCGCCCGGTTCGCGCTCACCGATTCGAGTGGTTTTCATAGCAGCACCTCAACGTGCTGTACGCCTCCGACCGGCACGAAAGCCGCACAGGCACCCCTCTCGGGCCCTCTCCGGTCAATCGTCGCGCTTGCTCGCCGTTGTCGCGTAATGCGAGAAATGGGCGGCGACGCAGGCGCGACGAGGGGAGAAGTACGTGGGCGTGACCACCTTCGAGACCATCGTGGTGAAGAGCGAGGAACCGCTCGCCCTCCCCGCTCCCGAACCCGCGCCGGCCGCCCCCGCACCGCGCCCCGGCCCGGTCCGGGTCCGTCTCGTCTTCACCGGTCTGCTGCTCACGCTGCTCCTCGCGGCGCTCGACCAGACCATCGTGGCCACCGCCCTGCCGAAGATCGTCGGCGAACTGCACGGCCTCGGCAGCATGTCCTGGGCCGTGACGTCCTATCTGCTGGCCTTCACGGTCGTCCTGCCCCTCTACGGCAAGCTCGGCGATCTCCTCGGACGCAAGAGCGTCTTCCTCTTCGCGATCGTCGTCTTCGTCATCGGCTCCGCGCTGGCCGGCGCCTCCCGCACGATGGAACAGCTCATCTCCTTCCGCGCGCTCCAGGGTCTCGGCGGCGGCGGGCTGATGATCGGGGCCCAGGCGATCATCGCCGACCTCGTCCCGCCCCGTGAGCGCGGCCGCTTCCTGGGCGTCATCAGCGCCGCCTACGGAATCGCCGCCGTCGCCGGACCGCTGCTCGGCGGCTACCTCACCGACCACGCCTCCTGGCGCTGGTGCTTCTACGGCAACGTCCCCGTCGGCCTGCTCACGCTCGCGATCGTCGCGGTCGCCCTCAAGCTGCCCCGGCCGCCGCGCCGGGCGCGGTTCGACGTCCTCGGGGCCCTGCTGCTCCTCGCGGCCTCGACCTGTCTGGTGCTGCTGACCACCTGGGGCGGCACCGCGTACGCGTGGAGATCCCACGTCGTCCTCGGCCTCGGGGCGGGTGCGCTGGGCACCGCGCTGCTCTTCGTCGTGGTCGAGTCCTACGTAGCAGAACCGATTATCCCATTGCATCTCTTCCGGGACCGGGTCTTCACCGTCAGCGCGCTCCTCGGCGCGGTCGTCGGCGCCGCCCTCATGGGTGTTGCCGGCTACCTGCCGACGTTTCTGCAGATGGCCGACGGCGTCGACGCCACCGCGTCCGGACTGCTGATGCTGCCGCTGATGGGCGGCATCGTCCTCGCCTCCCTGGTGGGGAGTCACCTCGCCGGCCGCACGGGACGCTACACAGCCTTCCCCGTCCTCGGTTGCGCCCTCGCCGCCGTGGGCACGTATCTGCTCTCCCACCTCGACGCCGGCACCGGCCGAGAGACCTACAGCCTCTGGACGGCCGTCCTCGGCCTCGGTATCGGCCTCGTCCTGCCGGTCCTCGTCCTCGCCGTGCAGAACGCCGCGCACCCGGCCGACCTGGGCGCGGCCACCAGCGCCAACAACTACTTCCTGCAGATCGGCGGCTGTGTCGGCGCCGCCGTCTTCGGCACCCTCTTCGCCCGCCGGCTCGCCGACCGGCTCGCGGACGAACTGCCCCGCGACGCCGCCCTGCCGCCGTCCGACTCCCTCACCCCGCAGCTGGTGCACGCCCTGCCCGCCGCCCTGCGCGACGGCTACGTCCGGGCCTACGCCGAGGCCATGCCGCGGGTCTTCCTCTACCTCGTGCCGGTCCTCATCGTGGGCTTCCTGCTCGCCTTCCTGCTGAAAGAGAAACCACTGGTGTCCCACAACGCCCCCGAGGCTCCCGTCGTCCCGTCCCCCCGAGCCGCAGCCCTGCCCCCGGCGGGCGAAGGGGTACCGCTGACCGCGGGCATCCCCGTCACCGGAACCGTCCAGCACCCCGACGGCACCACGGTGCCCCGCGCAGCCCTCACCCTCATCGACGTCCAGGGCCGCCAGATCGGCCGCGGCGCGACGGGCGAGGACGGGCGGTACGCGCTCAGCACACCCGGCACCGGCGCCTACGTCCTCATCGCCGCCGCCGGCGGCCACCAGCCGCAGGCCGTCACGGTCACCGTCGGCGAACGGCCGGTCGAGCTCGACGTCGTCCTCGGCGGCGCCGGGCGGCTGGCCGGCATCGTGCGAACCGGCGACGGCATTCCCGTCCGCGAGGCCATGGTCACCCTGACCAATGTGCACGGCGAGGTCGTCGCCTCCACCCGCACCGGGCGCGAAGGCGACTACCTCATCAGCGAGTTGGTCTCGGGCGAGTACACCCTCGCCGCCAGCGCCCCCGCCTTCCGCCCCGCCGCGCTGCCGGTCACCGTCCAGTCCGCCCGCGAGACCCGGCAGGACATCGAACTCGCGGGCGGCGCCGTGCTGCGCGGAACCGTACGGGCCGGGGCCGGGCGGCCCGTCGAGGACGCCCGGGTGACCCTCCTCGACGCCGGGGGCAATGTGGTGGACACCGCCACGACCGGCGCGGACGGGGCGTTCCGCTTCGTCGACCTCTCGGCGGGCGAGTACACGGTCGTCGCCACCGGCTACCCGCCCGTCGCCACGGTCCTCCAGATCGCCGGCGGCGGCCGGACCGAGCGTGACCTGCAACTCGGCTACGCGGACTAGCCCGTTGCCGCCCCGGCCGGGCCCCGGCCGGGGCGGTGGTCGCGCGCGCCGGGGCGCGCACGCGCACCGGCGCACGACGGATTCCGCCATTGGACCACGCCCGGCCCCGCCCGGGGCCTACCGTGGTAGTGGTGGCGCAGATCTTGCGTACGCGTACGAAGGAGCAACCGCTCATGGACCGTGGCACGTCAGAGCCCGCCTTCGCGCAGCGGGAAGCCTCCCTCGGGCGGCTTCCGCTCGCGGTCGTCGTCGTGGACTCCGCGGGGTCCGTGACCCACTGGAGCGCCGGCGCCCGCAGGCTGTTCGGGCACACCAGGGAGGAGGCCGTCGGCAGCGCCGCCACCGACCTGCTGCCCGTGCACGGCGCCCTGCCCGGCGCCGACGGCTTCCAGGGCTACGCCGCCTACGACTCCCTCGACTGGGACGAGGCCCCGCCGACCGGCACCGACGCGGCTCCCGGCTACCCGAGGAGCGGGCGGGCCCGTCTGGCCGACCCCGAGCGCGGCCCGCTCGACGTGCTGTGGTGGGCGTACCCCCTCGCCGGACCCGGGCCGGAGCGGCTGCTGGTGCTCGCCGCGGACGCCGCGGGGCTGCCCGGCGACGAGGAGGAGCGGGTGGCCCCCTGCTTCGCCCCGCACACCGACTTCCCCGGCGCGGGCGGCCTCGTCGACCGGCTGCCGGACATCCTGCCCAGCATGGGCCCCGCGACGAGCGGCCGCATCGTCGAGCAAGTGCTGGAACTGGGCTACCCCGCCCTGGAGACGATCCGGCCCGAGCGGGTCCCCGTGACACCCGACTGGGGCACGCCCAAATACCTGGAACGGCGCGCCCGGCGCCGCCGCGCGGCACCGGCGACGAACGGACGGATCCCGGACCCGCGGCCGGGCCCGGCCGAGGAGCCCGATGACCTCTGCGAGGACGCGTCCGAGGACCTCGAATACGCGGCCGTCCGCGAGCGGTTGGAGTTTCTCAACGAGGTCAGTGGCCGCATCGGCACCTCCCTCGACCTCGAACGCACCATTCGCGAGGTCACCAGCGCCGCCGTGCCGCGCTTCACCGACTTCGCCGGGACCCACCTGCGGGCCGCCGTCCTGGCGGGGGAGGGCTTTCCCGACGGCCCGCCCGACGTCACCACCATCTGGCACCGGGTCTGGGTCGAGCACAACGACGAGCCCGGCCGCTGGGACGACACGGTGCCGGTCGGCGAGGCCATCGCCTTCCCCGAGCACACCCCGTTCTTCCGGTGCATGGTCAGTGGCGAGCCCGTGCTGATCCCCCACGTCAGCGAGGAGATGGGCAACCGCATCTCCGGCCAGTTCGAGAAGCGCGACCTGCGTCCGCTGATCAACGGCCGGTCCATGCTCATCGTGCCCCTCAAGGCCCGCGACGTGGTGCTCGGCTTCATGGTCCTGATGCGCCGCGGCGGGCGCGAGCCGTTCGACGACATGGACCGCGCGACCGGCGCCGAACTCGCCGCCCGCGCCGGGCTCGTCCTCGACAACGCCCGCATGTACACCTACCAGGAGAACGTCGCCGACACCCTCCAGGACAGCATGCTGCCGCGGCTCGACCCGCGCATGGCCGGCTGTGACACCGCCACCCGCTATCTGCCGGGCACCCGCCTCGGCCGGGTCGGCGGCGACTGGTTCGACGCCGTCAAACTGCCCGGCTCCCGCACGGCGCTCGTCGTCGGCGACGTCATGGGCCACGGCCTCAACGCGGCTGCCATGATGGGCCAGTTACGCACCGCCGTGCAGACCATGGCCGCCCTCGACCTGCCGCCCGAGCAGCTCCTGCGCAACCTGGACGGCATCGCGCAACGCCTCGGCGAGCACTATCTCGCCACCTGCCTCTACGCCGTCTACGACCCCATCCGCTCGGAGCTGACCCTCGCCAACGCCGGCCACATCCCGCCCGTCCTGGTGCGGGCCGAGGACGGCCGCAGCGTGCTGCTGGACCTGCCCACGGGCGCGCCCATAGGAGTGGGCGGAGTGCCGTTCGAGGCGGCGACGGTACGGGTGGCGCCCGGTGACCGGCTCGTGCTGTGCACCGACGGCCTGGTGGAGGTGCGCGGCCAGGACATCGGCACCGGCCTCGCGGCCCTGTGCGAGTCCGCCGCCCATCCGGCGGCCTCCATGGACGACGCCTGCGACACCATCATCCGCGCCCTCAGCAGGGGCGACGGGCGCAAGGACGACGTGGCCCTGCTGATGGCCCGGCTCAACGGCATCCCGCCCGAGCACGTCGCCGAGTGGGAGCTGGAGGCGGACCCGCGCGAGGCGTCCCGGGCCCGGCGGCTCGTCCGCGACCGGCTGACCGAGTGGGGCCTGCGGGAGGCCGTGGACACCGCCGAGATCCTCGTCGGCGAGATCGTCGGCAACGCCGTACGGCACGCCCGCACGGACCGGATCGGACTCCGGCTGGTGCGGACCGATGTGCTGCTCTGCGAGGTCACCGACGACGATCACGCGCTGCCCTCGCTGCTGAGCGCGGACGTCGGCGACGAGTTCGGCCGGGGCCTGCGGGTGGTGGATGCCCTCGCGCGGGCGTGGGGTGCGAGCCACTCGGGGCGGGGCAAGACGGTCTGGTGCGAGCAGGCGCTGCCGCTCCCGCCACGGTGGGCCCCGGCCGGGTGAAAGCGGGCCGGGCGGTCTTGCCCGGACCCGGCGACGGCGGTAGTCAAGATCGTGACGAGTCGTCGCCCTCGGCATCGGGAGCATCCATGAGCGTGTCGGACCAGTACAACAAGGCTTGGGAAGGTTTCTGGGAGGAGACCTCCGACGTCCCGGGCGAGGCGATCTGGGACTCGGATCCGGCCCTGACGGCGGTGCCCCATCTGGCGCTGCTCGAGCCGCACCTGGACCCCGAGCTGCCGATCGTCGACCTCGGCTGCGGCAACGGCACCCAGACCCGTTTCCTGGCCACCCGCTTCCCCCGCGTGCTCGGCGTGGACCTCTCGTGGGCCGCGGTGGAGCACGCGCGGCGCGCGAACGGGGCCGGGAGCGCCGAGTTCGAGCGGCTCGACCTGGTGGACACCGAGGCCGTCCGCGCCCTCCACGGGCGGCTCGGGGACTGCAACGTCTATATGCGCGCCGTGATCCACCAGAGTGACCCGCAGGACCGGATGGCCGTCGCGGAGGCGGTGGCCGAGCTGGTCGGCGCCAGGGGGCGGGGCTTCGTGGCCGAACTGCGGCGGAGTGCCAAGGAGGTGCTCCAGGAGGCGGCGGGCCGGCCGGGCGGGCCGTCGCGCAAACTCCAGCGGGTGTTCGCCCACGGGCTGCGGCCCGCGGAGGCCGCCGACGACGAGGTGCGGGAGCTGCTGCGGGCGGCCGGCCTGGAGGTGTTGGCCGAGGGCGACATCGATCTGGCGATGGAGGACTTCCATGCGGACGGCAGGCGTCTCGAATTGCCCGCTCGCTGGTTCGTGACCGGCCGGAAATGACGGCCGCCGTCACTTTCGCCGGCGCGGCGGACTTCGGCCGCACCGGAATGGAACCGGGCAACCAAAACGCTGTGCGCGGAGCCAAGGGCTCGTAAAGACATGGCACTTCACGGCGGGCCCACCGAAGTTCTCGGTGGGCCCGCCGTGAAGTACCGGGGCATGGGTCACGGCACCGCCACCGTCTCACGGACGGATGGGTGCCGCTTGTTCAACTGCTCGTCCCCACACAGGCGGAGACGACCGTGGCGGTGCCGGGGCTCCCGGGGCGAGGGCTGACCCACGGTAACCGTGCCGTCTGACGGCGGGCCGTCATTCCGGCCGTCCCTCACCCGGATTTCGTTCTTCCGAATCCGCGTTTCCGCTGATGAACGTAAAGTGCGGGCCAAAGAGGTGGTGTTGGGTTCCGGTTGACCGCCCGCGCCCTCCTCCACGGGGAGTATCCGATTCCATAACTCCCGAATCGGCGGTGATGTGGATCACGTTGCGACTGCTTGATCTTCGACAGCGGGCTGTTCCTATAGTGATCCGCGCAACGGGGAAGCCGGTCGATCGGGCGACCGGCGGCTGGGTGAATGCGAATGCCCGTGCCACGTGGCCGGAGGGGGCATTCCTGTGTGGCGGATTCTTTTACCGGGTTTATCGACACTCCCGCGTCTCGGGTGACCGGCTTCGTTCCGGGAGCAGCCGGACGCGATGACTCCGCGCCCGCGGGCGCCTTTCGACCCGGGCCCTCGGCAGGGCGAAAGGACCGGCAACCCCGTCCGCCGCGAACGCAATTCGACGAAGCCCGAGGGAGGGTTCGTGACCGATCACGTCACGCGGAGCGCTCGCGTCTCCATCGCCGTGCGCGGCGCGGCGTCGTATCTGCCGGAGCGGGTGGTGCCGGTCGCCGCCCTGGCGGCACTGGACGAGCACGAGCGGCGCACCCGCGCCGGTCTGGGCATCGACACCGTGCGGGCCGATGACCGGATCGGCGCGGTGGAGCTCTGTGAGCGGGCCGCCCGGCAGGCGCTCGACCGGTCCGGGGTGGACGCCCGGGACCTGGGCGCCCTGATCATGGTGGAGTCGCGGGCGCCGGAGACCTTTCTCAGCTCCGAGTCGACGCGTTTGCAGCATCTGCTGGGGGCCGAGGCGGCGACGACCTTCACGGTGGGCGGCCTGGGCTGTGTGTCCCTCACCCCCGCGCTGCTGACGGCCCGGGGCCTGCTGGCGGCGGATCCGGACATGGACAACATCCTGGTCGTGCACGGCAGCAAACCGGCCGCCGCCACGCGGTACCGGCACCCGGTGACGGTGAACGGCGACAGCGGACAGGCCCTGCTGCTCTCCCGTCGCGGCCCGGTCCGGATCCTCGACATCGCGCAGCAGACCAACGGCCGGTACTGGGACCTCTTCCATGTGAAGTACCGGGACCGGCCCACCGCGCAGTGGCGCGAGGAGTGCGCGGATGCCACCGCCTACTCCTTCCGGCTCGCGGTGGAGACGCGCAACAGGACGTCGGCGCTGTTGGACGGGTTGCTGTGGCGCAACGGACTGCGCCGGGAGGACGTGCGCGGCTACGTCAGCCACAACCTGTCGGCGGGCAGCCTGGCCTTCACCGAGGACGCCCTGGGCATCGCCGTCCTGCCCGTGTGCCGGGAGAACCTCCGGGCCTACGGCCACCTCGGCCCCAACGACGTCTTCCTGAACCTCTACACAGCCCTGGAGCGCAAGGAACTCGCCACGGGGGACCGCGTCGTGCTGATCAGTGTGAGCCCGGTGGCTGCCTGGAGCCTGCTGCTCGTCGAGATAGGACCACAGGAGGGTGTGGCGTGAACAGCATCACCGAGGAGATCACGGAGTATCTGACGGCGGCGCTCCGGCGGCCGGTCGCTCCGGACGACGACTACTTCGAACTGGGGCTTGCCGACTCGCTCTTCGCGCTGGAGCTGGTGACCTTCGTGGAGGAACGTTTCTCCATCGCGGTGGAGGTGGAGGACCTCGATCTGGACAGCTTCCGCACGGCCGAGCGCATCACGCGCTTCGTCAGCCGCAAGACCGCGTCGGCCGGGTTGGCGGAGAGCCATGACCAGAGCGCCTGACGAAGGGCGGCAGAGGCCGGACGGGCCGGATGACCCGAACGGGCCGGGCGGATCGGCCGTGGTGCGGGCCGCGGCGGAGCTGGCGGCCGAGGTGCGCGGCGACGCGGCGGGCTGGGACCGGGACGGCGCCCTGCCCGCGTCCGCCCGTAAGGACATGGCCGCGGCCGGCCTCCTCGCCCCGGACCTGCCCCGCCGGTACGGGGGAGCGGACCTCGGCCCGGCCGCGCTCGGGGAGGCGGCCGCGCACCTGGGCGGGGTGTGCAGCGCCCTGCGCGGTCTGCTGACCGTCCAGGGCATGGTCGCGGCGGCACTCGCCCGCTGGGGCACCCGGGAACAGCGCGCCGACTGGCTGCCACGGCTGGCGAGCGGTGAGCTCACCGCGGGCTTCGCGGCCACCGAGGAGGCCGCGGGCAGCGCCCTCGCGGCCGTACGAACCCGCGTCGAGGACACCGGCACGGACGTCCTCGTGAGCGGCCGCAAGAAATGGGTCACCTTCGGCGCGGTCGCCGATGTGTTCCTGGTCCTGGGGGAGTGCGGGGGCAAGCCGACCACCGTGCTGGTGGAGGCGGACCGCGCGGGAGTGGTCCGCGAGCCGGTGAGCGGTCAACTCGGCATGCGCGCGGCACAGATCGCCCACATCACCTTCGACGGAGTACGGGTGCCCCGGAGCCGGCTCGTCGCCCCGCCGGGGCTGGGGCTCTCCCATGTCGCCGCCACCGCGATCGACCACGGGCGCTTCACCGTCGCCTGGGGGTGCGTCGGCATGGCTGAGGCATGCGTGGCGGACGCCGCCGCGCACGCCGCCACCCGCGCCCAGGCCGGGGTGCTGCTCGCCGACCACCAACTGGTCCGGTCCCTGCTGGCCCGCTCCGCCGTGCGCGGCGCCGGCGCCCGTGAACTGGCCGGACGGGCGGCGGGATGCCGGGCGAAGGGCCCCGGGCGCGGAGTGAGCGAGACCATCGTCGCCAAGTACGCGGCCGCCGCCGCGGCCGCCTCGGCGAGCCGCGACGCCGTGCAGATCCTCGGCTCGGCCGGCTGTGAGCCCGACAGCAGGGCGGGACGGCACTTCCGGGACGCCAAGGTCATGGAGATCATCGAAGGAGCAGCGCAGGTGGCCGAACTCCACATAGCCGACCGCCTCTTACGTCGGTACGGCCCGCCACCCGCCGCGCGGCGGCCCGGGGAGCCCGCATGACGGCCGCGGCGAGCACCCCGGTCGTCAAGTGCCTGGTGTGGGACCTGGACGACACGCTGTGGGACGGGGTCGTCCTGGAGAACGACGACCCGGACCCCTTCCCGGCGGCGCTGGAGACGCTGAACGCGCTGGACAAGCGGGGCATCCTGCACGCCGCCGCCAGCCGCAGCGAGCCCTCCGTCATCCACCGCCACCTGACCGGGCGCGGCCTCGACGACTGGTTCTGCGCGGTTCAGGTGGGCTGGGGCGACAAGTCCGCCGCGGTGCGCCGGATCGCCGAGACGCTCGACATCGGCCTGGACACCGTCGCGTTCATCGACAACGACCCGGCGGAACGGGCGGAGGTCGAGGCCGCGCTGCCCATGGTCCGCTGCTACCCGGCCGACGAGGTCGACCGGCTCCCGGACCGCCCCGAGTTCCAGCCGGAGCACATCACCGAGGTGGCCTCCCGGCGCCGCGAGCTGTACCGCACCGAAGGGCAACGACGCGAGGCCGAGGAGCAGTTCGGAGCCGACCGGCAGGCCTTCCTCGCCTCCCTCGACCTCGTCATGGAGCTGCGCCCGGCGACCGAGGACGATCTGGCCCGGGCCAGCGAGCTGACGATGCGGACGCACCAGCTCAACAGCACCGGGCTGTTCTACGACGCGGACGAGCTGCGGCGGCTGAGCACCTCACCGGCCCACCGGGTGCGGGTGGCGCGGCTGCGCGACCGGTTCGGCGACTACGGGATCATCGGCCTGGCCGTCACCGAACTCGACGGCACGGACTCGGTGCTGCGCCTGATGCTCATGTCCTGCCGGGTTGCCTCCCGGGGCGTGGGCAGTGTGCTGCTCGGCCATCTGATCCGGGAGGCGCTGGCGGACGGCCTCCGCCCCGTCGCGCACTTCGTCCCCACCGACGTCAACCGGAACATGCTGGTCACACTCCGGTTCGCCGGCTACGAGCCGGTCACCACCGAGGGCGACCGCATGGTGCTCAGGGTGAACCCGGACCGTCCGCTGCCGGAGAGCCGCGGTCACACCCGCGTGATCAGCGGTGCGGAGTGAGAGCGGAGTGAGCCCAGAGTGAAAGGGGAGACCATGGCGGTGCGCACCGGTGCCCGACACCACGACGGAACGGACCAGGAGCCGTGGTCGGTCCTGTCCGCCTTCCGGCGGCAGGCCGCCCGAGGACCGGAGGCGACCGCCCTGGTCATCGGGGGAGAGACTCTCACCTACCGCGAACTCGACCGGGCCTCGGCCGGGCTCGCCCGGCTGCTGTGGCAGCGCGGCGCCCGGCCGGGCCGGGTCGTGTGCGTCCGCGTCGAGCCGAGCGCCCTCGCCGTCATCGCGGTTCTGGCCTCCTTACGGACCGGTGCGGCGTGGTCGGCCATCGAACCGGACCTGCCGCCCTCGCGAGTGCGGCAGTTGCTGCGGGACACCGACTGCGCGGTGATCCTCGGGGACGCGCCCGAGCCGGACCCGGGCGACGACGCCGACCCGCCGACCGTGCTCGACGCCACCGGACTCACGGTCGCGGGCCTCGTCGAGGCGGGCGTCCGCACTCCGGACGACTGGTTCCCACCCGTCCCCGAAGGCACCCCCGCCTACCTCGTCCACACCTCCGGATCGACCGGTCCCCCGAAGGGGGTCATGGTCAGCCGCGCCCAGCTCGCGGCGTCCATCGGCTGCCGGGCCGAGGTCTACGGCACCGAACCGTCGACCTTCCTCATGGCCATGCGGCTGTCCTTCGACGGCATGCTCGGCGGCATGTTCTGGTCGTTCTGCAACGGCCACACGCTGCTGCTGCCCGACCTGCGGCAGCTGCGACAGGTGGGGGAACTGGCCCGGCTCGCGGGCGAGCACCACGCGACCCACCTCGTCGTCGTCCCCTCCTACTACCGGGCGCTGCTGGCGGAGAGCCGGCTGCTGCCGGACACCCTGCGGCTGGTCGTGGTCGCCGGCGAGGAGTGCACACCGGAACTGGTGCGCACCCACCACGCACGGTTGCCCGGCACGCTGCTGGTCAACGAGTACGGCCCCACCGAGACCACCATCTCCTGCGTGGTCCAGCCCGGCCTGGACGCCTCCTGGGACCGGATCCCCATCGGCCGGCCCTGGCCGGGCGCCCGGGCGAGGGTGCTGGACGGGCGGCTGCGCGAGGTGCCCGCCGGGGAGCTGGGCGAGCTGTACATCGGGGGCGCGTTCGTGGCCCTCGGATACGCGGGAGCGCCCGGCAGGACCGCCGAGCGCTTCGTCGCGGACCCGTTCGGGCCGCCCGGGGCGCGCCTCTACCGCACCGGCGATCTCGCCGTCACCGACGAGCGGGGCGCGCTGCACTACCGCGGCAGGACCGATCTCCAGGTGAAGATCCGGGGCGCCCGCGTCGAACTCGGCGAGATCGAAAGCGTCCTGGAGAACCACCCGGCCGTCGGGCAGGCCGTGGTGAACTGCGAGAGGACCGACGGCGACGAACCGCGACTGATCGCCTTCGTCACCCCCAAGGCGCCAGGGGCCCCGGCGCCCGCCGGAGCGGACCTGCGCCGGCACTGCCTCGCCTCCCTCGTGGAACAGGCGGTCCCCGAACGGTTCGTCCCCGTGGCCCGCATGCCGCGGAGCACCAGCGGCAAGGCCGACCGGGCCGCGCTGCGGGACCTCGTCCCCGCGGGCGATCCGGCAGGCGAGGACCCGGCGCGGCGGGACTGGACCGGTGACCAGCGCACCCTCGGCAGGATCTGGGCGGCCGTCCTGCGGCACTCCGACATCGGACTCGACGACAACTTCTTCGCCGTCGGGGGGAGTTCGCTGAAGGTCATCGACCTGCACGCCCGGCTGGACCACGAGTGGCCCGGAGTGCTGCGCATGGGGGAGCTGTTCGACCTGATCACGATCTCCGCCCAGGCCGCCGCGATCCACGGCCGCCTGGGTACGGGCACCGGGGGCGAAACCCCCGCCCACCCGACCGCGTACGAGCTGTGAAGGCAGGAAGCATGAACGGAACGGTGACATGAGCGAGACCGCTACGACGCAGGGCGGACCGGCCGTCGCGGTGATCGGCATCGCCACCCGGCTTCCCCAGGCCGACACCCTCGAGGAGTTCCGCGAGAATCTGCGCAAGGGCGTCGACTCGGTACGGCCGATCCCCCGCGAGCGGGTCGAGTCCACCTGCCTCGACCCGTCCGTGGACTACCCGGAGCTGGGCTACCTGGACCGGATCGACCTGTTCGACCACGAGTACTTCGGTCTGTCGCGGCGCGAGGCCGAGGTGACCGACCCCCAGCACCGGCTCGCCCTCCACCTCACCCACGACGTCCTGCAGAGCGCCGGATACGCCGCCGCCGGTCTGCGGGACAGCCGCACCGCCGTCATCTTCAGCTCGCCCGGCACCGGCTACGCGCCGCTGGTCCGCGAGCAGGGCACCCTCAGCCTGATGGGGAACATCCCCTTCGGACTGCCCGCCCGGATCTCCCACCTCTTCGGGTTCACGGGCCCCTGTTACGGCGTGGACACCGGCTGCAACGGCTCGCTCGTGGCCGTGCACCAGGCCTGTCGCGAACTCCGCGACGGCGACGCGGACTACGCGGTGGTCGGCGGCGTCAGCCTCCGCCCGATCGTGGCCCCGGCGGCCGGCGTGGCGGCCTTCCCCGGCATCAGCTCGCCGACGGCCAGATCCCGGGCGTTCGACCACCGGGCGGACGGCGCCGGCGCTGGCGAGGGAGGCGCCGTCCTGCTGCTCACCACCCTCGACCGGGCCCTGGCCGACGGGGCGTTCGTCCACGCGGTCATCCGCGGCAGCGCCGTGCTGCACAACGGCGCGCACTCCGCGACCATCGCCACCCCCAGCGCCCGGTCCCAGGCCGAGGTGATCCGCAAGGCGTGGCACCGCGCCGGCCTGGACATCGGATCAGCCGGTTACATCGAGGCGCACGGCTCCGGCACCCGGCTCGGCGACGCCGTCGAGGCGGAGGGGCTGGCCCTCGCCCGCCCCGGGAACGGCCGGCGCCTCGCGGTCGGTTCGGTGAAGACCAACGTCGGGCACCTGGACCACGCCGCGGGGATCACCGGTCTGGTCAAGACCATCCTCAGTGTGCGCGACGGCGAGCTGTACCCCTCCCTGCACTTCGAACGCGCGGCGGACGAGGTCGATCTCGACGGTGCCCGACTGGAGGTCGTGACCGCGCTCCGGCCGTGGCGGGACGACGATGTCCGCCGGGCGGGGATCAGCTCGTTCAGCCTCGGTGGCATCAACGCGCACTGCGTGGTGGAGCAGGCGCCCCCGACCACCGTGCCGCCCGGCGGCCACGGCGGACCCGGGGCCGACGCGGCCCGGCTGGTCGGCGTGTCCGCCCGCACCCGGGCGGACCTCGTCACCCTCTGCGAGCGGCTCTCGCTCGAACTGCGGTACAGCGACCGGCCGCCGGCCGACATCGCCCGGACGCTGAACGAGGGCCGGGACCACCACCCGTACCGCGTCGGCGTGGTGGCACGCCGGACTTCCGAGCTGGCGGTCGCGCTGGCCGCCGAGGCCACCTGGCAGCGGCTCGACACCCACCGGGAGCCGACGGCAGGGGCGGCTCCCCGCGTGGTGTTCCTGCTGTCCGGCGACGCCGAACCGGTGCCGCTGCCGGGCTCCGACCCGCTGCCGGACCACCTGCCCGTGCCGGCCGACCGCGCCGCGATGGTCCAGGGCCAGCTCGCGGCCCACGCCCGGCTCACCCGCGCCGGAGTGGTGCCGGACGGCCTGATCAGTTCCGGGATCTCCCGGTACGCCGTCCGTCACGTGAGGGACGCCCTGACCCCCGCCGACACGGCCGCGCTGGAACAGGCGACCAGCGGTGCGGACCCGGCCGTGGCCGGAACGCCCGTCCGGCCGGAACGACTGCGCGCCGCGGCGGACGAACAACTCGCCGCCGGACCCGTGGTCTTCGTCGAACTCGCGGCCCGGGGAGAGCTCGGCGCACTGCTGACGGAGCACCTCGCCGACCGGCCCGACGCCACCGTGCTCACCCTGGGGTCCGGCACGGACGGCGTGCTCGACGTGCTCGCCCGGCTGTATGAGCGGGGATGGGACCCCGACTGGTCCGCGGCGGCGGCCGACGCGGGTCCCGGCCGGGGAGCGGGCCGCCGGGCGGCGCTGCCCGGCCCCCGGCTCCACGGCGTCCGCTGCTGGGCCCTGCCCCTGGGCGAGGTCATCTCCTTCGACGGTGTCGAGGGCGCCCGGCAGACGGTGGCGAGCGCGGTGGCGCCCCCGCCCACCCGGACCACCCCGCCGCCGGAGCCCGAGCACGCGCCCCTGCCGGTGCCGGCAGCCGTGCCCGGTACAGCGCCCGAACCGCAGTCGGTGCTGAGCTGGCTCCAGGAGTCCCTGACCGAACTGCTTCACGCCGATGAGGTCGCGGCCGACGACGACTACTTCGCCATCGGCGGAAACTCCATCATCGGATTGCAATTCGTCGAACGCGCACGACAGCGTTACGACGTCCACCTAAAGCTGGTGGACATTTACGATCACCCCGTCGTCGGTGATCTCGCAGGCGCCCTCTCCGCCCGCCTGGCCGGAACCGAAGCGCGGCCGGCTGTGCGCGAGGTGACGACCGAGCCCGCCGCGCCGACCGTGGCGGCCCCCGTAGCCCCGTCGGACGACGACGGACACCACCTGCCCCCGATCCACCCCGGCCCGGAACTCGTGCTGTCCTACGGGCAGGAACGCATGTGGTTCCACCACCAGCTCGACCCGACCACCACGCTCTACAACCTGCCCGGCGTCTCCCGGCACCTCGGCCCGCTGGACGTCGAGGCCGTACGGCTCGCCTGGGAGGACCTGGCCCGGCGGCACGAGGTCCTGCGCTCCAACTTCGTCGAGGAGGACGGGCGGCCCCACCTGGTCATCCGGCCCGAACTGGGCGACTTCTTCCACTACGTGGACGTATGCGCCGAACCCGACCCGGTGACCGCCGCCCGGGCGGCCGCCGAGGCCGCCACCGACCGGGTCCTCGACCTGGCCCGTGACCCGCTGGTCAACGTCACCGTCGTGCGCTGCGCCCCCGACGACTACCTCATGTGCTGGGTGATGCACCACGCCGTGAACGACGGCTGGGCACCCCAGATCCAGCGGACGGAGCTCATGGAGTTCTACACCGCCCGCACCGAGGGCCGGGTGCACCGGCCCGCGCCGCTGCCCGTGCAGTACCGCGACTACGCCCGCTGGCAGCGGGAGCTGATGCACGGCTCCCGGCTCGACGGCGAACTGGACTACTGGCGCGACCGGCTGACCGATCCCCCCGCCCTCGCACTCCCCACCGACCGGCCGCGCCCCACCCGCATGGACTTCACCGGGGCGTCGCACGGCTTCACCATCCCCGCCGAACTCGTCCGTGATCTCAGGGCGGTGGGCGGTCGGGAGACGGCCACGCTGTTCATGGTGCTGCTCACCGGGCTCAAGGTGCTGCTCTCCCGCTGGTCCGGCCAGCGGGACATCGTGATCGGCACCCCGACCATCGGCCGCAGCCGCCCCGAACTGTGGAACCTGCTCGGCTTCTTCAACAACACCGTCGCGCTGCGCAGCGACCTCTCCGGTGATCCGACCTTCCGGGAGCTGCTGCATCAGGTCCGCACAGTCGTGCTCGGCGCGCTGGACCACCAGGAGATCCCGTTCGACAAGATCGTCCGCGAGGTCGCGAACCGGCGTGACCCGGGCCGGAACCCGGTCTTCGACGTGATGTACGTCCATCAGACGCTGCCGCCGAACGTCAACTTCGGCGAGAACCTCTTCGGGGCGGGCAGCGACGAGGACACCGGCCCGTACTTCCCCGGACTGCCCCCGGGCACGGCCAAGTTCGACATCACCATGGTGGTCGCCGAGCGGTCGGGCGAGGACTCCCTCGACGTCGTCGTGGAGTACGCCACGCAGCTCTTCGACGCCGCCACGATCGCGGCCCTGACCGACTCCCTGCTGGAGCTGCTGCGCGCCGCCGCGGCCGACGCGGACACCCGGTACGGGGACCTGCCCGCCCGGCCCCCGCACCGTCCCGCGCCGCCCGCCTCCGAGGAGCACGCCCGGCCCACCGAGGACGACCATCTCGACTACTGGAAGAAGACCCTGACCGGGATGGCGGCCTTCGAGCTGCCCGCCGACCGGTCGCGCCCGGTCGGCAGCGGCCCGGACGGGCCCGGCGCCTGCCACACGTTCACGATCCCCGACGACCTCGCGGCCTCGCTGATCCGTTCCGGTGCCCGGGACGGGCTGCTCGCGGGCATCGCCGCACTGCTCGGCCGACGCGCCGAGACCGACGAGGTGGTCATCGGCGTCGACGTGCGGGGAAGCCTGCTGCCCCTGCGGATATCCCTGGCCGACGACCCCGCCCACGACGCCCTCACCGAGCGGGTGCGGGCGGGCATCGCCGCCGGGGAGCACCACCGCGACGTGCGTCTCGCCGACATCGAGCAGGCCCTCGCCCTGAGCCGGGAGCCCGGTCGGCCCCCGCTGTTCGACGTCACCTACACCCACGGAGGCATCACCCCGCCCACCGTCAGGGCCGTTCACGACCTCGCCTGGTCCGTGGTCGAGGGGCCCGAACCGGCCGGACTGCACGTATCGGTCGCGTACCGCACGGACTTGTTCGACGCCGCGACGGTCACCGCGCTCGCCGACGACCTGGTCGCGGTGGTACGTGCCGCCGCCCACGACCCCGGGGCACCGCTCGCCGGGCCGCCGTTCGCCACCGCCTCGCACGCCGACTGACGGCACGGACCGAACCGAAGGAGATCCCCCACCGTGGGTGAACACCAGAACACCGCTTCGGCCGTGGCGGCCGGCGCGACCGTCGGCGTCGTCGGCGCCGGAACCATGGGCATCGGTGTCGCGCAGTGCTTCGCGGAGGCCGGGCACCCGGTGGTGCTCGTCGACCCCGTCCCCGAGGCGCTGGACGCCGGGCCCGCCCGTCTGCGCGCCGGGATGCGGATGGCTCACATGCTGCGACGGCGGGACGGACTGCGGGTCCCGGCCGGGGCGGCGCGTCCCGAGGAACGCGTGACGTGGTCCGCCGACCTCGCCGACCTGGCCCCCGCCGTCTTCGTGGTCGAGTGCGCGCGGGAGAAGGAGTCGCTCAAGGAGGAGATCCTGCGGCGCCTGGACGAGGTGTGCGGACCGGACACGGTCTTCGCGTCCTGCACCTCGTGCATCCCCATCACCCGGCTCGGGTCCTTCACCGGCCGCCCCGACCGGGTGATCGGCACCCACTTCATGAACCCGGCGCCCCTCAAGGACGCCGTGGAGGTCATCCGGGCGCCGAGGACCAGTGACCACACCCTGGAGCTGACGACGGCCTTCCTGGCGGGGATCGGCAAGCGGCCCCTCGTCGTCGGGGACGCACCCGGCTTCGTGACCAACCGCGTGCTGATGCTGACGCTCAACGAGGCGGCAACGGTGCTGGGCGAGGGCACGGCCGACGCCGACACCGTGGACCGCGTCTTCCAGGACTGCTTCGGCCACCCCATGGGTCCGTTGCGCACCGCCGACCTCATCGGTCTCGACACGGTCCTCGACTCGCTGGAGGTGCTGCGCGAGCACACCGGCGACGAGCGCTTCCGGCCGTGCGACCTGCTCGCCCGCCTCGTCGCGGAAGGCAGGACCGGCCGCAAGGCCGGTGGCGGCTTCCACCCCTATGCACAGCACCAGCGCGTCGAGCGAGGAGAGATCCGCCATGGCTGACCACCGGAGCAGACACGTCACGATGTCCGCCGCGGGCCAGGAGGCGTGGCACGCGTCGCGGGACACCCCGGGCGGCCCCGGCCCCTGTGTCGCCGACGTCGTGGAGATCCACGGGCCCCTGGACACCGCGGTGTTCGAGGACGCGGCGGCCCAGGTCGTCTCGGAGGCCGACGCGCTGCGGCTGCGGTTCGCCGCGAGCACCCCGGGCGCGGACGAGCCCCCGGCCCTGGAGACCACCGACGGTCTCCCGCTGACCGTCGTGGACCTCGGTGCCGAGCCCGACCCCGTGGCGGCGGCCGAGGAGTGGGTACGGGCCGAGCTCGCCCGGGCACCCCTGCCCGGCAGTGCCGCGTCCGCCCAGGCCCTGCTCCGCCTCGCCCCGGACCGCTTCCACTGGTTCCACCGGCACCACCGGGCGGTCGTCGACGGCCACAGCTGCTCGCTCGTCACCCGCCGTGTCGCGGAGGTGTACACCGCGCGCGTCGAGGGACACCCGCCCCAGGACGGCGCCCTGGTGCCGCTCGCCCGGCCGGCGGCCGAGGAGGCCGCGTACCGGGAGTCCGACGCCCACGGCCGGGACCTCGCGTTCTGGCGGGAGCGCTTCGCCGACCGGCCCGAGCCGGTGACACTCGCCCAGGACGCCACCGACGCCGTCGACGGTCCCGTCCACCCGGTCGTCCTCACCGCCGCCGACACCGACCGGGTGCACGCGGCCGCCCGCTACAGCGGTACCCGGCCGGGAGCCGTCCTGCTGGCCGCCGTGGCCGCGTACACGCACCGGATGACCGGTGCCACCGACGTGGTGCTGGGCGTGCCCGTGGACGGACGGCCGAGCAGCGCCGCCCAGCGCGCCCCCGGCGCCGCCGAGGACATCGCGGCCCTGCGGCTGACCGTACGGCCCGGCACCGGCTTCGCCGGCCTCGTGGGACAGGTGACCGAGGAGAGCCGCCGCGTCCGGACCCACCAGAGGCTGCGGCACAGCGAGCTGTGCCGGGAACTCGGGCTGCCGGGCACCGAACCGCGCCTGTACGGGCCGATCGTCGACGTCCGGACCCCCGGGCCGCGTATCCGCTTCGGCGCCCTCGCGGCCGTCGTCCGCCGGCTCGGCGCCGAAGCGGCGCCGGACCTGCGCATCGTGATCGACGAGGACCCCGCGGACCGTCGCCTGCGGGTCGTCTTCCTCGGCGCCCCGGGCCGCTACGATTCCGCTGAACTCGCGGCTCACGGGCGGCGGTTCGCGCGCCTGCTGTCCGCCGCGGCGGCCGCCCCCGGCCGGCCGGTGAGCGCCTTCGGACTCCTCGATCCCGAGGAGCTGGCCGCCGTGCGGTCCTGGGCATCGGCCGACGAGCGGCCCCCGGCGGGAACCCTCACGGCACTGCTCGAGAATGCCGCGGCCCGGCACCCCGAGGCGGTCGCGGTCAAGGACGGTACGAGCAGCCTCACCTACGGCGAACTCCACGAGCGGGCCAACCGGCTCGCCCATCTGCTGATCGGCCGGGGTGCCGGCCCGGAGCGGATCGTCGGTCTGCTGCTGCCCCGCTCGGCCGACACGATCGTCGCGATGCTCGCGGTCCTCAAGACCGGTGCCGCGTACCTGCCGCTCGACCCGGCCTACCCGGCCGAACGCCTCCGCTACATGATCGACGACGCGCGGCCCGACTGCGTGCTGGCAAGCGCCGCCGACACCGGCCGGGACCTCGGCGTCCTGTCGGCGCCGCTGCTCGCGCTGGACACCCCGGACACCGTCCGCGAGCTCGGCCGCTGCTCCCCGCAGGCCCCCACCGACGCGGACCGCACCGCGGCCCTGCTGCCCGCGCACCCCGCCTACGTCATCTACACCTCCGGCTCCAGCGGAACCCCCAAGGGCGTCGTCGTCCCCCACCGCAACGTGGTCCCGCTGATCGCCTGGGCGAGCGCCGAGTTCGGCGCCGAGGCGCTGGCACACACCCTGGCCGCCACGTCGTTCAGCTTTGACGTATCGGTGGCCGAGATCTTCCCCGCGCTCGCGACCGGCGGCAGCGTCGAGGTGGTCGGCAATCTGCTGTCGCTGCTGGACGGCGACCCGCCGCGCTGGTCGGGCGGTCTGCTGTGCGCGATCCCCTCGGTCTTCGCGAAGCTCATGGACTTCGGCGGCCTCCGGCTGTCCGCCAGGACCCTGTCGATGGCCGGCGAGGCACTTCCCGCGGCGATCGCCGACCGGGTCGGGGAGACCATGCCCGGCACCCGGCTCCTCAACGTGTACGGCCCGACCGAGGCCACGGTGTACGCCACCGCCTGGTCCTCCGACGCCGCCCCGGCCGGGCACACGCCGCCCATCGGCCGCCCGCTGCGGCACGTACGCGCCTATGTGCTCGACGGATCGCTCCAGCCGGTCGCACCCGGGCGGCGCGGCGAGCTGTACCTGGCGGGCGACGGACTGGCGCGGGGCTATCTGCGCAGACCGGGTCTCAGCGCCGAACGCTTCGTGGCCGACCCGTTCGGCCCGCCCGGCAGCCGGATGTACCGGACCGGCGATCTCGCCCGCTGGCGCGAGGACGGACACCTCGACTTCCTCGGCCGAGTGGACGGGCAGGTCAAGATCAACGGTTTCCGTATCGAGCTGGGCGAGCTGGAGACGGTGCTCGCCGCTCACCCGGGGGTGGCCGAGGCCATGGCCTCGGTGGTCAAGGACGCGGCCGGTGACGCCCGGCTCGTCGCCTACGCGGTGCCCGCCGCCGGAGCCGCTCCCCTCGCCGTCGAGCGGCTGCGGGAGTGGACGGCCGAGCGGCTGCCGGCCCACCTCGTCCCGGGCGAGCTGAGCTGGGCGCGGTCACTGCCGCGCACCCCCAGCGGCAAGCTCGACCGCGAGGCGGTGCCGGTACCCACGACCGCCACCGAGCCCGCCGTTGAGGACCCCCGGCCGGTCTCCGCCGTCGCGGCCGAGGCGCCCGAGCCGACCCACGGGCCCGGCGTGTCCCACACGGCCCCGGCCCCGGACGCGTCGCGCGAGCAGCAGGTCGCGCGGGTCTTCTCGGAGGTGCTGCGCCGCCCCGAGGTCCCCGTGGACGCCAGCTTCTTCGACCTCGGCGGCGACAGCATCATGTCGATCCAACTGGTCAGCAGGCTGCGCCAGGCGGGACTGGTCCTCACCCCGCAGGACATCTTCGAGTACAAGACCGTCAGGGCGCTGGCCGCCGCCGCGCGCGAGACGACGCGTGCGGAGAGCGAGCACACCGTCTCCGGTGTCGGCGAGGTGCCCCTCACCCCGATCATGCACTGGCTCCGCGAACTCGACGGCCCCATCGACGGCTTCCACCAGGCCGTACTCCTCCAGGTCCCCGGTGGGCTGCGGGAGGACCTGCTGGTCAAGGCCGTGCGGCAGCTCGTGGACCACCACGACGCCCTGCGGCTGCGGCTCGACCGGTCGTCGGCCGACTGGCGGCTCGAGGTACGGCCGGCCGGCTCCGTGGACGCCTCCTCCTGCGTTCGGCGGGTCGACGTCCGAGGTCTCGACGACCTGGGGGAGACCCTCGCGGACGAGGCGCAGCGGGCCAAGGGGCAACTGGACGTCCAGGCCGGGACGATGGTGCGCGTCGTCTTGCTGGACGCGGGCCCCGACGCGCCGGGCCGGCTGATGTTCATGGCCCACCACCTCGCCTGCGACGGGGTGTCGTGGCGCATCCTCGTACCCGACCTGGTCGGGGCGTACCAGGACCTGGAGGCGGGCCGCGCTCCGCGGCTGCGCCCGGTGGAGACCCCGCTGCGGCACTGGAGCCGTGCGCTGTCCGAGCAGGCGCGCGAGGAGCGGCGGACGTCCGAACTGCCGCTGTGGACCGACATCCTCCGCACTCCAGGACCGCAGTTGGCGAACCGGCCCATGGACCCCGCCCGGGACACCACGGCCCACGCGCGCTCCCGCGCGATGACCTACCGGTCCGACCGGGCCCGGCACCTGTTCAGCACCATCCCCGCGGCCTTCCACTGCGAGATCAACGACGTGCTGCTCACCGCGCTGGCACTGGCCGTGCAGCGCACCCTGGGCAGCGAGCGGGACGTGGTGATCGACGTGGAGGGACACGGACGTGAGCCCGTCGTCCCCGGCGCGGACCTCTCCCGCACCGCCGGATGGTTCACCAGCATGTACCCGGTACGTCTCGCGCCCGGGGTCCCCGGGGCCGACGCAGCGGCGACCGGGCACGGCTCCCGCCGCGAGCTGGGGCGGGCGCTGCGGCGGGTGAAGGAACAGCTGCGGGCGATCCCCGACAAGGGCATCGGCTTCGGTCTGTTGCGCCATCTGAACCCGGAGACCTCGGCCACGCTGGCCGCCGCCCCGCCGCGGCACATCGGGTTCAACTACTTCGGGCGGTTCCTCCTGCCCGCCGCGTCGGGGGAGCGGGACTGGGGTCCCGCGCCCGAGACGGGCATGAGCGCCGGGGCCGACGCCGACATGCCGCTGGCCCACCCGCTGGAGATCACCGCACTGACCCAGGACACCGAGCGGGGGCCCGAGCTGGGCGTCAGCCTCACCTGGGCCGACGGGATCCTCGACGAGCGGCTCGTCGACGAACTGGGCACGACCTGGTTCGAGATCCTCGACGAGCTCGCGGCACACGCCGCGGAGCCCGGCGCGGGCGGCCGCACACCGTCCGACTTCCCGCTGGCCGAGCTCGGCCAGGAGGACGTCGAGCGGCTGGAGGGCGACTACCCCGGCCTGGAGGAGATCCTTCCGCTGTCGCCGCTGCAACAGGGCCTGCTGTACCACGTCCTGGTCAGCGGGCTGAGCGCCGAGCAGGCGGCGCTGGAGGGCGAACACAGCGTCTACACCGTGCAGGTGTGGCTGGAGCTCGTCGGTGATCTGGATCCCGCGCGACTGCGTGCCGCCGGTCAGAAGCTCCTGGAACGGCACACCAACCTGAGCGCCGCCTTCGTCCACGAAGGACTCGTCGAGCCGGTGCAGGTCTTCGGCTCCCGGGCCGAACTGCCCTGGCGCGAGGAGGACGTGAGCGGGCTGACGGGGGACCGGCAGGAGGAGGAGATCGACCGGCTGCTGTCGCACGAGCGCGGTCGCCGCTTCGAACCCACCAAGCCGCCGATGCTGCGCATGATGCTCGTGGACATGGGCGACAACCGGCGCCGCTTCGTCCTGACGACGCATCACATCATTCTGGACGGCTGGTCGCTGCCCGTCGTGCTGCGGGAGCTGTTCGCGCTCTACGAGGACACCGCGCCCACCGCGGACGGCAGTGCCACGGCGGCCCTGCCGGCCATCACCCCCTTCCGCGAGTACCTGTCCTGGCTGGAGAGGACCGACGGAACGAAGGCGGAAGCGGCGTGGCGTGACGCGCTGTCCGGGCTGACCGCCTCCACCCTGATCGCACGGGGCGAGGGCGACGGGGAGCCCCTGACACCGCGGTTCGTGACCGTGGAACTCAGCGCGGACACGACGGTGGCCCTCATGGACATGGCCCGCCGCCATGGCGTCACGGCCAACACCGTGCTCCAGGCGGGCTGGGGCATCCTGCTCGGCCAGGAGACGGGCAACACCGATGTGGTGTTCGGTTCGGTGGTCTCCGGGCGGCCCGCCGAACTCGCCGGGGTGGAGACCATGGTGGGGCTCTTCATCAACACCGTGCCGACCCGGGTCCGGCTGGACCCGGGCGAGCGGCTGGGCTCACTGCTCGTCCGGCTCCAGCGCGAGCAGGCCGCACTGATGCCCTACCACCACATCAGCCTCGGCGAGATCCGCCGGATCACCGACATCGGTAACCCGTTCGACACCGTGATGGCGTTCGAGAACTACCCCCTCGACTCGGACGAACTCGCCGAGCCCGCGACCGGTCTGAAGCTGGCCCGCGCCTACGGCGACGACGCCCCGCACTTCCCGCTGAACCTGGTGGTGTCCGCCCGCGGCGAGCGGCTCCTGCTGCGGTTCGACTACCGCCCGCACCTGATGGAGCGGGAGCGGGTCGAGTCGCTCGCCGACCGGTTCGTCGACCTGCTGACGACGGCGGCCCACGAGCCCACCCGGGCCGTCGGCGCCCTGGCGGCCGGCGGCGACGCGACGGAAGACACCGTGGCCGGCACCGCCGAGCGCCCGGCGGACATGCTGCCCGCCACCCGCAAGCCGCAGGAGAGCGGGATCGGGGTCCTACTGCCCCTGCGCGAGACGGGCGTAGAGCCACCGCTGTTCTGCGTGCACCCGGCGGCGGGGATCGCCTGGTCATACGCCGGGCTCACCGGCCCGCTGGGCACCGGCCACCCCGTCTACGGACTCCAGGCCAGGGGCCTCGACGGCGAGGAGGTGCTGCCCGCGTCCGTCCGGGACATGGCGGCGGACTATCTGGACCACATCCGCTCCGTCCAGCCCACCGGTCCCTACCACCTGCTGGGCTGGTCGTTCGGCGGCATGGTCGCCCAGGAGATGGCGGTGCAGCTCCAGCGGAGCGGGGAGAAGGTCGGCCTGCTGGCCGTCCTCGACGCCTATCCCGCCGGCGAGACCACCACGGAGGCGCCGGCGGAGTCATCGGTCGCCGGCCGGGACGTGCTGGCGATGGTGCTGGAGTTCTTCGGGTACGACCGGTCCGCCTGGGAGGGCGAGTCGCTGACCTATCCGCGGTTCGTCCGGATCGCCCGTGAGCAGAGCGGGCTGCTGGCCTCGTTCGACGAGCAGCGGGTCGCGGCGGTCGCCCGGATCTTCGCCAACAACGCCACCCTCTCCCACGCGCACGAGCCGCGCCCGTTCACCGGGGACCTGCTGGTCTTCGCCGCACGGGAGACCTCCCCGGACGTCGCACGCGAGTTGTGGCGGCCGTTGATGGTCGACGGCCGCGCGGACGTGGTGCCCGTCGACTGCACGCACGGCGAACTGGGCCGCCCCGGCCCGCTCGGCGAGGTCGGCCGGGAACTCGTCCGGCGGCTGGGAACGACCCCCACGGTGCCGGAGGGCGCCGGAGCTCCCACGCTGCCGGAGGGCGTCGAATGAGAACGGACCCCGAGCCGGTCCACGGCACTCCCGCCGGGCTTCCCCTCTCCACCGCGCAACACGGGGTGTGGCTGGGGCAGAAGCTCACCCCGGGCTCGGCCCGCTATCACGTGGCCGCGGGCTTCGAGGTCTCCGGCGACCTGGACGAGGGGCTGTTCGAGACGGCCTTCCGGCTCGTCGTGGACGAGGCGGAACCGCTCCGGGCCCGGTTCGCCGAACCGGACGGGGAGCAGCCGTACCAGCGCCTCGGGCCGCTCCCCGGCTGGGGCGTGCCGTTCGTGGACCTGCGCCACGAACCGGTACCCCTGGCCGCCGCGGTGGAGTGGATGCGGGCCGATGTGGCGCGCCCCTTCGACCTCGCCACCGGCCCGCTGTTCCGGACCGCCTTCATCCGGCTGTCACCGGTCCGGGTCTGCTGGTACCTGGTCTGCCACCACCTGGTCATGGACGGCCTCGGCGGCGCCCTGTTCGCCCGGCGCCTCGGTGAGATCTACGCGGCCCTGGAGAACGGCGAGGTCCCCGAGCCCGGCCCGCGGGTCTCGGCGGGCGCGCTGCTGGCCGAGGACACCGCCTACCGGTCCTCCCCGGCCTTCGCCGCCGACCGCGACTTCTGGCTGGACCGCATGGCCGGCCGCCCCACGCCCACCGGGCGCGGGGCGGCCGCCCCGGCCCCCGACCCCACGAACGGAGTCGCGGCCCGCGGCGCGGCCCGGCTGCCCGCCGCCGGTTTCGCCGCCCTGCGCCCCCTGGCACGGCAACTGGGGGTGCGGTGGCCGGTGGTGGCGACGGCCGCGGCGGCCCTGCTGGCCCACGCCCGCTCGGACACGGGCGGCGACGAAGTGGTGCTGGGGCTGCCGGTCGCCGGGCGCACCGGCGCCGCGTCCCGTGCCGTCGCCGGCATGATGTCGAACGTGGTGCCCCTGCGGGTGCCGGTCCGCGCGGACCGGACAGCCGCCGAACTGGTGCGGGCCGTCGGCGCCGAGGTGACCGCCGCCCTCGCCCACCAGCACTACCGGCAGGAGGACCTGTACCGCGACCTGAAACTGGCGGGCACCGGGCAGGGACTCTACCGGCTGGCCGCGAACGTCATGCCGTTCAGCTTCGGCCGGCGGTTCGCCGGGCGGCCGATGGCGATGCACCACATCGCCGTCGGCCCGGTGGAGGAGCTGTCCGTCACCGTCCACCCGGAGGCACAGAGGTCCGGCCTGCGCGTCGACCTCTACGCGGACCCCGCCCGCCACGGCACCCGCGAAGCCGCCGCCGAGGCCCGTCGGTACGTCCGTCTCCTCGGTCGGCTGATCACCGAACCCGACCGGCCCGTCGGGCACTTCGACCTGCTCTCGGCCGCGGAACGGCGGCGGACGGTCCCCCGGGTGACGAGCCCCCTGCCCGAGCCGGCCACCACCCTGCCCGCCCTGGTCGAACGCTGGGCTGCGCGCACCCCCCACGCCCCGGCGGTCACCTGCGGCGAGGACACCGTGCGCTACGGGGAACTCAACGCCCGCGCCAACCGTGTCGCCAGGGCGCTCGTCCGGCGCGGCGCCGGCCCCGGGCGCACCGTCGCCGTCGTGCTGCCCCGCTCCCTCGACCTGGTCACCGCGATCCTCGCCGTCACCAAGACGGGCGCGGCCTGTCTGCCCGTCGACCCGCAGTGGCCCGCCGAGCGTGTCGACATGATCCTCGCGGACGCGGCGCCCGTGCACGTCCTCACCCCGGACACCCTGGCCGGGCTCCCCAAGGAGTCGTCCTCCGCCGACCTGACGGACACCGACCGCACCGAGCCCCTGACCCCCGCCCACCCGGCCTACGTCATCTACACCTCGGGCTCCACCGGCCGACCCAAGGGAGTGGTGGTCCCGCACCGCAATCCGGTGGCGCTGCTGGACGGCGCGGCGGCCGGGTTCGGCTTCCACAGCGGTGACGTGTGGTCGATGTTCCACTCCTGCGCCTTCGACTTCTCCGTCTGGGAGATGTGGGGAGCACTCGCGCACGGCGGGCGGCTGGTCGTCGTCCCCCAGGACGTGACCCGCTCGCCCCGGGAGTTCCTCGACCTGCTCGTCCGGGAGCGGGTGACGGTCCTGAACCAGACGCCGTCCGCCTTCCACGCGCTGGACCGCGCCGACGCGGAGGAGCCGGAGCGGGGCCGCGGCCTCGCCCTGCGCTGGGTGATCTTCGGTGGGGAGGCGCTGCGGCCCGCCCGGCTGCGCTCCTGGTTCCAGCGGCACGGCGTCACCTCACCCGCCCTCGTCAACATGTACGGCATCACCGAGACGACCATCCACGCGACCAGGCTCGACCTCGGCGCCGGCCACTGCGAGGGCCCCGGCAGCCCGGTCGGAACGCCCCTCCCCGCGACCCGCCTCTACGTCCTCGACCACCTGCTGCGCCCGGTGCCGCCCGGGGTCGCGGGCGAGGTGTACGTCGGCGGCCCCGGCGTCGCGCGGGAGTACCTGGGCCGGCCGGGCCTGACCGCGCAGCGGTTCGTGGCCGACCCGTTCGGCCCGCCGGGCTCGCGGCTGTACCGCTCGGGCGACCTCGCCCGGTGGCGGAACGACGGCGGTCTGGACTACCTCGGCCGGGCCGACGACCAGATCAAGGTCCGCGGCTTCCGCATCGAGCCCGCCGAGATCGAGGCCGCGCTGCTGACCGCCCCCGGCGTGGCTCAGGCCGCCGTGACCGCCACGGCGGCCGAGGACCCTGCCGGTGACGCCGGGGAACCGCGGCTGGTGGCCCATGTGGTCCCCGCACGCGGAACCGGACCGGAAGCGGACGACGACCGCTACGTCGCGCGCCTGCGGGACCATCTGCGGGCCCGCCTGCCCGAGCACCTGGTCCCCGCCCTGTTCGTGCTCCTGGAGACGCTGCCGCTCACCCCCAACGGCAAGCTCGACCGGCGGGCGCTGCCCGCCCCCACCCCACGGACCCCCACCCGCTCCCGCCCCCCGCGCACGCCACAGGAGCGGCGGCTCGCCGCCCTGTACGCCGAACTCCTCGGCCACACCGCGGTCGGGGCGCACGACGGCTTCTTCGACCTCGGCGGCGACAGCCTCCGCGCGACACGGCTGGTCGGCATGGTGCGCGCCGCCTTCCACACCGAGCTGGACGTACGGGACGTCTTCGAGCACCCCACCGTGGCCGCCCTCGCCGAACGGATCGGCCGGGCGCCGGACCGGCCCGCCGGGCGCCCGGCGCCGACGGGCGCCCGCCCCGAGCACCTCCCGCTCTCCTTCGCCCAACGACGGCTGTGGTTCCTCCACTCGCTCACCGGGCCGGACAGCGCGTACAACGTGCCCCTGGTACTGCGCCTGGACGGGCAAGCCGACCAGGAGGCGCTGCGGGCGGCGCTCGCCGATCTGACGGAACGCCACGAAACCCTGCGCACCGTCGTCCGGGAGACGGCCGGCCGGGCGTTCCAACGGATCCTGCCGCCCGCCGACGCCCGACCCCGGCTCACCGTGACGCCGGTCGCCCCCGCGAAGCTGGCGGACGCGCTCGCCGCGAGCGCCCGCTACAGCTTCCGCCTGGACGACGAACCGCCCCTGAGGGCAGAGCTGTTCACCGTCGGACCCGACGAGCAGGTACTGCTGCTGCTCCTGCACCACATCGCCTGCGACCACGCCTCCCTCGACCCGCTGGCGGCCGATCTCGGCACGGCCTACGCGGCCCGGCTGCGGGGCACGCCGCCCGACTGGTCACCGCTGCCGGCGCAGTACGCCGACTTCACGCTGTGGCAACGCGAGACGCTCGGCACCGACGACCGGCCCACCGATCTCGCGGAACGCCTGCTCACCCACTGGACCGCCGCGCTCGACGGACTTCCGGAACGCATCCAGCTGCCCACCGACCGGACGGCGCCGACGGAGGACGGCGGCGCCACCGCGACCTTCCGCATCCCCGCCACAACCCACGGCCGGCTCGCGGAACTGGCCGCGACCGAGCGGGCGAGCCTGTTCATGGTGGTGCACGCGGGGCTGGCGGCACTGCTCACCCGTCTGGGCGCGGGCACCGACATCCCGGTGGGCACGGCGGTCTCGGACCGCCCCGACGCGCGTCTGGACGACATCGTCGGGTTCTTCGTGAACACGCTGGTGCTGCGCACCGACACCTCCGGCGAGCTGACGTTCCGGGAGCTGCTCGCCCGGGTCCGCGAGGCCGACCTCGCGGCCTTCGCCCATCAGGACCTGCCGTTCGACCTGGTGGTGGAGGCGCTCGGGCCCCAGCGTGCGGCGAGCGGCCAGGCGCTGTTCCAGGTGATGCTCGCCGTCACCCCGGCACCCCCGCACCGCATCGACCTCGCCGGGCTGTCGGCCACCACCGGAACCGTCGCCACCGGCGCCGCCAAGTTCGACCTGACCTTCAGCCTCCATGAGCACCGCGGGCCGGACGGTACGTGTCTCGGCCTGGACGGCGTACTCGAATACCGGACCGGGCTGTTCGGCCGGGCCACGGCCGAGGCGATCGGGGCCCGCTTCGCGCGGCTGCTGGAGCAGGTGACCGCCGATCCCGACGTCCCCGTCCACCGCGTGGACATCCTGACGAACGAGGAACGCCGACGCCTGCTCACCACCTCCTCTCCCGCGGTCCCTCCGCCGGGCGCCCACGGCACCCTGCCGGGCCGGTTCGCCGAGCAGGTGCGCCGCACCCCCGACGCCCCGGCGGTCCGCACCGCCGGTCACGCGCTGACCTACGCGGAGCTGGATGCCCGCTCGGACCGGCTGGCCGCACGGCTGGCCGGGTACGGCGTCACCACCGAGACGCCGGTCGCGGTCCTCATGGACCGGGGCGCGGACTTCGTCGTGACCGTGCTGGCGATCCTCAAGTGCGGCGGAGTGTACGTCCCCCTGGACGCCCGGGCCCCACAGGCCCGGCAGGCCACCGTGGTGGCCGAGGCGGCGGCCCCGGTGCTGGTCATCGGCGCGGGCGCGTCCCCCGACGCCTGGTCGTCCCCCACCGGCCCCCGGGGCGTCGACGTGCGCGACACCGCCCCCGCCGCACCCGTCCGGCCGTTGCCCCTGGCCGACCCGGCTCACCTCGCCTATGTCACCTACACCTCCGGCTCGACCGGCGTCCCCAAGGGCGTGGCAGTCACCCACGGCGACATCCTCGCCCTCGCCCTCGACGGCTGCTGGCGCAGGGAGGGGCCGCAGCGCGTCCTGATGCACTCCCCGTACTCCTTCGACGCCTCGACCATGGAGCTGTGGGTTCCGCTGCTGACCGGCGGGGAGATCGTGGTGGCACCGCCGGGCGACATCGACCTCGCGACCCTGGAGGCGATCGTCACCGGCACGGGCGTCACCACCCTGTGGCTCACCGCCGGTCTCTTCCAACTGGTCGCCGAGGAGAAGCCCGGCGCCCTGCGCGATGTGGACACCGTATGGACCGGGGGAGACGTCGTATCGCCACGTGCCGTGCGCGCGGTGCGGCGGCACTGCACGGCCACACGCGTCGTCAACGGCTACGGGCCGTCCGAGGCGACGACGTTCGCCACCTGTCACCCCGTCACGGATGCCGACACGGCGGACGCACGCGACCCGGTGGCCCCGGGCGGCCCGGCCGCGGTGCCCATCGGGCGGCCGCTCGACGGCCGTCGCGCCTATGTGCTCGACGCCCACCTGCAACCGGTACCGCCGGGGGTGACCGGGGAGCTGTATCTCGCGGGCACGGGCATCGCCCGGGGCTATCTCCACCGGCCGGGGCCGACCGCCGAGCGGTTCACGGCCGACCCGTTCGGCCCGCCGGGGGCGCGCATGTACCGCACCGGCGACCTGGCCCGGTGGCTGCCGGACGGTGTGCTGACGTTCGTCGGCCGCGCCGACGGCCAGGTCAAGCTGCGGGGCTTCCGCGTCGAGACCGACGAGGTCGCCTCCGCACTGACCGGGCACGGCGGAGTGGGCCAGGCCGCGGTGGTCGTCCGGGAGGACCGGCCCGGCGAACGGAGGCTCGTCGCCTACCTGGTGCCGGAAACCGGCGCGACGGTGAGCGAGCCGGAGGTACGGGAGCACGCCACCGCCGTACTGCCCGACTACATGGTGCCCGGCGCGTACGTCGTCCTCGAACGGTTGCCGCTGACCGGCAACCACAAGATCGACCGCGCGGCCCTGCCCGCCCCGCCCCGGGCCGTACCGCGCCCGGGGGCGCCGCGGACCGCCCGCGAACGCCTGCTGTGCGGCATCGTCGCCGAGCTGCTCGGCGAGCGGTCGGTCGGCGTCGACGACGGCTTCTTCGCTCTCGGGGGCGACAGCATCACGGCCATCCAACTGGTCAGCCGGGCCCATGACGCCGGGCTGCGGATCAGCGTGCGCGACGTGTTCCGCCACCCCACCGTGGCACGACTGGCCGAGGTGGCCGGGAGGGACACCGGAGCGGCCCCCACCATGGACGGCGAGGCCGTCGGGCCACTGCCCCTGACGCCGATCATGCACTGGTGGCGCGAACAACCCGGCGCCGACCGCGCTGCGTTCAGCCAGTGCGTCACCATCCGCACGCCGCCCGGGCTGACCCCGGAACACCTGGTCGCCTCGGTCCAGGCACTGCTCGACCACCATGCGGCACTGCGCCTGCGGCTGCGCTGCGACGGGCCGTCGCCGGACTGGACGCCGGAGACCCTGCCGGCCGAGGCGTGCCGTGCGGAGGACCACGTCCGTCGCGTCGACGCCGTCGGCGGCCCCGGGCGGTGGCCCGGGCTGCTCTCCGACGCCGTCGCCGCCGCGCGCGGCAGGCTGGATCCCGCCAGGGGCGTGATGCTGGAGGCGGTGTTCCTCGACGCCGGCCCGACCCGGCCGGGACGGCTGGTGCTGGTCATCCACCACCTGGCCGTCGACGGGGTGTCCTGGCGTGTCCTGCTGCCCGACCTGGCCGCCGCCCACCGGGCCGTCGCCGCCGGCCGGACGCCCGCCCTGCCCGGTGCGGGCACGTCCTACCGAGGATGGGCCCGGTCGCTGGCCGAACAGGGCCGCAGCGGCGCCCGACAGGTGGAGGCGCCGTACTGGAGGGAAGTGCTGTCCGCCGGCGAGCTGCTGGTCGACGACGCCGACGACGCGGACGCCGTCGCGGGCGGCGCCACCGGGCGGCTGTCGCTGTCGATGCCGCCGGAACGCGTCCGCCCCCTCCTGACGGAGGTCGCGGCGGCCTTCCGGTGCGGCGCGGAACCCGTGCTGCTGACCGGGCTGGCACTCGCGCTGGAGGAGTGGCGGCGCCGCCGGGGACGAACCCCGGGCCCCGGCGGTCAGGTCGTCGAGCTGGAGTCCCACGGCCGACCCGACACGCCGGAGACGGACGTCTCCCGCACCGTGGGGTGGTTCACCAGCATGTTCCCGGTCCGGCTGGAGAACACCGGGTGCACGTGGACGGACGTGTGGACCGCGGGACCGGCGCTCGGCCGGGCACTGAAGCGGATCAAGGAGCAACTGCGGGCCGTCCCCGACCGGGGCATCGGCTACGGCGTACTGCGCCACCTCGACCCGCGGATGGCACCGGAGCTGCACGCCTGCCCCGCACCCCGGGTGGGCTTCAACTACCTGGGCCGGATCACGGCGGAGACACAGACCGACTGGGGCATCACCACGGAATTCGCCGGCCTGTCGGGCCCGGACCCGTCCGGGGCGGGCGGTACGCCCGGTGGGACGCGCCTCCTGGGCCTCGATGCCCTGACGATCGACGGCCCGGCCGGGCCCCGGCTGCACGCCACCTGGTCCTGGGCGGACCGGGCGTTCACCGAGGAGGAGATCCAGGAACTCGCGGAACTCTGGTTCACCGTCCTGGACGCCCTGGTGGTGCACGCCCGCACCCCCGGCGCCGGCGGACACAGCCCCTCCGACCTGCCCCTGGTCCCGCTCGCCCAGCCGGAGATCGACCAGCTGGAAGCGGCCTACCCGGGCCTGGCCGAGGTCCTTCCCCTGACCGCTCTGCAACAGGGGCTGCTCTTCCACTCCCTGTACGCCCCGGACAGCCCGGACGTGTACCAGGCCCAGCTCGTCCTGCACCTGCGGGGCGAGGTGGACGCGGGCGCGCTGCGCGCCGCGGGCGCGGCGCTGCTGGAGCGCCACCCCAACCTCCGGGCAGCCTTCGTCCACCAGGACCTGCCCCATCCGGTCCAGGTGGTGCCGGGCACGACCGCGGCACGGAGACCGGGGTGGCGGAACGTCGACCTCACCCCGGTGGCCGCCGCCCGCCGGGACCGGGTCTTCGAGCGGCTCGCCCACGCCGATCTGCACCGCCGCTTCGACCTGGACCGCCCGCCGCTGCTGCGGTTCACCCTGTACACCCTGGGGGCCGGCGCGTACCGGCTGGTGCTCACCCACCATCACCTGGTGCTGGACGGCTGGTCGATGCCCTTGCTGGTGCGCGAGCTGTTCACGCTGTACGCGCACGGCGGCGATCCGGCCGCACTGCCCCCGGTGACCCCGTACCGGGAGCATCTGAGAGTCCTGGCGGCCCGGGACCACGACGCGGCGCGCGCGGCCTGGCGGGACGCACTCGCCGGAACCGACGCCCCGCCCCGGCTCACCGCCGCGGTCACCAGCGGCGGCGCGCGGCCCACACGGCACCTGGAGACCGTGCTCACCCCCGGACTGACCCGGTCCCTGCGCGAGGTCGGCGCCGACGGGCTCACGCTCAACACCCTGGTGCAGGGCGCCTGGGCGCTGCTGCTGGCCCGGTTCGGCGGCACACGGGACGTCGTGTTCGGCACGACCGTCTCCGGCCGCCAGCCCGACCTCCCGGGCATGGAGTCGATGATCGGCCTGTTCATCAACACCGTCCCGGTCCGCCTGACGATCGACCCGGCGGAGCCGGTCCGGGACCTCCTGCTGCGCTTCCAGGACGAACAGGCGGGGCTGCTGCCGCACCACCACCTGGGCCTGGGGGAGATCCAGCGACTGGCGGGACGGCGCGAGCTCTTCGACACCCATCTGGTCTTCGAGAACTACCCCATGGACCGGACGACCCTGGAACGGGCCGCTCCGGGCCTGCGGCTGGAGCACAGCGAGGGACGCGACGCCACGCACTACCCCTTGACCCTGGCGGCCTTCGTCGACGACACCCGGCTGACCCTGCGGCTCGGCTACCGCCCGGACGCGGTGGACCGGACGCGGGCCGAGCGGATCGCCGCGGAGCTGGAGCGGCTGCTGGCGGCCTTCGCGTCCGCCCCGGGACGCCCGGTCGCCGAACTGCTCGAGCACGCTTCTGATATCCGATGACCAAGGAAGGAACTCCCATGAGTGACAACCCCTTCGACGACGCCGACGGCACCTTTCACGTCCTGGTCAACGCCGAGGGCCAGCACTCCCTGTGGCCCTCCTTCAGCCCGGTCCCCGCGGGCTGGACGCCGGTGCTGAGCGACGCGGACCGGCCGTCGGCCGTCGCCTTCGTCGAAGAGCACTGGACGGACATGCGCCCCCGCAGCCTGCGGGAGGCGTCGGCCGGCGGCTGACGGGCAGCGGGACCACCGGCCTGTCGGCGGGTCGTTGAGCCACCCGGGTCGACCTTCGGTGGTCTGGACCTCCGGAGTTATCCACAGGCCTGGTCCGGGTGTTCGCCGACGCGTAACGTGACGGGGCATGAAGATCCTGATCTCCGCGGACATGGAAGGCGCCACCGGCGTCACCTGGCCCGCCGATGTGCTGCCCGGCACGCCGCAGTGGGAGCGTTGCCGCCATATGTTCACGTCGGATGTGAACGCGGCGATCGCCGGGTTCTTCGACGGCGGTGCCGATGAGGTCCTCGTCAATGAGGCGCACTGGAGCATGCGCAATCTGCTGCTGGAGAAGCTGGACGAGCGGGCCGAGATGCTCACGGGCAAGCACAAGACCCTGAGCATGGTCGAGGGCGTCCAGCACGGTGACGTGGACGGCATCGCCTTCGTCGGGTACCACGCGGCGGCGGGCGCGGAGGGGGTCCTCGCGCACACCTATCTCGCCAACTCCCTCACCGGCGTATGGGTGAGCGGCGAGCGCGCCAGCGAGGGTCTGCTGAACTCCCTGGTCGTCGCCGAATACGGTGTTCCCGTGGTGTTGGTGACCGGCGACGACCGCACATGCGAGGACGCCAGGGGATATGCGCCGCTGGCCCCTTCGGTGGCGGTCAAGGACTACGTCTCGCGGTACGCGGCGGTGTGCCGCACCCCGGCCCGTACGGCCTCGGACATCCGGGCCGCGGCGAGCCGGGGGGCCGCGCTCGCGGTGCGGCACGAGCCGGTCAGGGGCGGGCCGTTCACGATGGAGCTGGAGTTCGACGCCACCCACCTGGCCGGTGCCGCGACGGCCGTGCCGGGCGTCGAGCACTCGGGCGAGCGCCGGGTCTCCTACACCATGCCGACCATGTACGAGGGCATCCGCTGCTTCAAGGCGGTCACGACCGTCGTGTCGGCCGCGGTGGAGGAGCAATATGGCTGACGTCACGACGGAGCGGGTCGACGGGCGGGCGCTGGAGGAGGCCGTGCGCTTCACTTCGGAGCTGATCCGCATCGACACCACCAATCGAGGTGGCGGCGACTGCCGGGAGCGCCCGGCCGCGGAGTACGTCGCGGAGCGGCTCAGCGAGGTGGGCATCGAGCCGACCCTGCTGGAGAAGGAGCCGGGCCGGACGAACGTGGTCGCCCGGATTCCCGGCAGCGATCCGGGCGCGGACGCGCTGCTGGTCCACGGCCATCTCGACGTCGTCCCCGCCGAGCCCGCCGACTGGAGCGTCCACCCGTTCTCGGGAGAGGTCCGCGACGGGGTGGTGTGGGGCCGGGGCGCGGTCGACATGAAGGACATGGACGCGATGGTGCTGTCCGTGGTCCGGGCCTGGGCCCGGGCCGGGGTCCGGCCGCGGCGGGACATCGTGCTGGCCTTCACGGCCGACGAGGAGGACAGCGCCGTCGTCGGCTCCGGGTTCCTCGCCGACGAGCACCCGGAGCTCTTCGAGGGCTGCACGGAGGGCATCAGCGAGTCCGGCGCGTACACCTTCCACGCCGACGGCGGGCTGCGGCTCTACCCCGTGGGGGCGGGGGAGCGCGGCACGGCCTGGCTCAAGCTCACCGCACGGGGCACCGCCGGGCACGGCTCCAAGGTCAATACGGACAACGCGGTCAGCGCGCTCGCCGCCGCCGTCACCCGGATCGGCGACCACCGGTGGCCGGTCCGGCTCACCCCGACCGTGCGGGCCGCGCTGCGCGAGATCGCCGCGCTGTACGGCATCGAAGCCGATCCGGACGCCCCGGACTTCGACGTCGACGGGCTGCTCGGCAAGCTCGGAGCCGCCGCCGCGCTGATCGCCCCGACGATCCGCAACAGCGCCAACCCGACGATGCTCGACGCCGGGTACAAGGTCAATGTCATCCCGGGCACCGCCGTCGGCTTCGTCGACGGGCGGACGGTGCCGGGTGGCGAGGAGGAGTTCCGAGCCACCATGGACCGGCTCACCGGGCCCCAGGTGTCCTGGGAGTACTACCACGGGGAGAGCGGGCTCCAGGCGCCCGTCGACTCCTCGGCGTTCGCACGGATGCGGGCGGCCCTCGAGCACTTCGATCCGAGCGGCCATGTGGTGCCGTTCTGCATGTCCGGCGGTACGGACGCCAAGCAGTTCGCCCGGCTCGGCATCGTCGGCTACGGCTTCGCACCGCTCCGGTTGCCCCCGGGATTCGACTATCAGGCGCTCTTCCACGGCGTCGACGAGCGGGTTCCCGTCGAGTCGCTGCACTTCGGGGTGCGCGTACTCGACCACTTCCTGAGGGAAGACAACACCGGGTTTCCGACGAATGAGGCCACCGGGCGGGAAACGCCGGGGCGTGGAACTCCGCCATACGAAGTGCGCGGACATGAAGTAGCGACACATGACGTAAACCCGTACGCAGTACCCCCACATGACGTTTCCCCGAGCGAAATCCCGATGGGCGAAAAGGATCTGACGGCTGATCGCAGCCGCAAGGAGGCGCGGTAAATCATGGTGTCCACGGCGCCCTACGGAGCCTGGCCGTCCCCGATCGACGCCGCGCTCGCCGCGTCGCACGACGGCAGACCCGAGTACGCGGGCACGGTCGGCGACGAGGTGTGGTGGGTCGAGCCGCGTCCGGCGGAGAAGGGCCGGCAGACGCTCGTGCGCCGCCTCCCCGACGGCAGTGAGGTCAGCCCGCTGGCCGCCCCCTGGAACGTGCGCAGCCGGTTCCTGGAGTACGGGGGACAGCCCTGGGCCGCGGTACCCCGGGAGACCGGCGGGCCGCTGCTGGTCTTCGTCGACTTCGCCGACCAGCGGTTGCACGTCTACGAGCCCGACGACCCGGCGGGCGGCGAGCCGAGGCCGCTGACGCCGCTCTCGCCGGTCGGCGGCGGGCTGCGCTGGGCCGACCCGGTGCTCCGGCCCGAGCTGGGCGAAGTGTGGTGCGTCCTGGAGGAGTTCACCGGGGACGGGGCGGGGGAGGTGCGGCGGGTGCTCGCCGCCGTTCCCCTGGACGGCTCCGCCGCCGAGGACCGCACCGCGGTGCGCGAGCTGACCGACGACCGGCACCGCTTCGTCACCGGTCCGCGGCTCTCACCGGACGGCCGGCGGGCGGCGTGGATCGCCTGGGACCACCCCCGGATGCCCTGGGAGGGCACCGAGCTGAAGCTCGCCGACGTCACGGCGGACGGCCGGCTCACGGGCGCCCGGACGGTCATGGGCGGCCCCCGGGAGTCCGTCGCGCAGGTGGAGTGGGACGCGGACGGCTCCCTGATCGCCGCGACCGACCGCACCGGCTGGTGGAATCTGCACCGCCTCGACCCGGAGACGGGCGAGAGCGTCAATCTCTGCTCGCGCGAGGAGGAGTTCGCGGGCCCGTTGTGGCGGGTGGGCCACCGTTGGTTCCAGCCGCTGGCCCACGGTCTGATCGCCGTGATCCACGGCCGGGGCGCCACCGCCCTCGGCATACTCGACACCGAGACCGGTGAGCTGGTCGACGCGGCCGGGCCGTGGACGGAGTGGGGCCCGACGCTGGCGGTCGCCGACACCCGCGTCGTCGGCGTCGCCGCGAGCCCCCGCACGGCCTACGAGGTGGTCGAGCTCGACACGTGCACCGGCCGGGCCCGGGCGATAGGCGCCAGACACGCCGACCCCGTGGACCCCGCGTACTACCCGGAGCCGCTGATCCGCACCTTCGTCGGGCCGGACGGCCGGAACATCCACGCCCACATCTATCCGCCGCACAGCCCCGACCACACCGCGCCCGCCGATGAACTCCCCCCGTTCGTGGTGTGGGCGCACGGCGGCCCCACCAGCCGGGCACCGCTCGTGCTGGACCTGGAGATCGCCTACTTCACCTCACGCGGCATCGGGGTCGCCGAGGTCAACTACGGCGGTTCGACGGGCTACGGGCGTGAGTACCGCGACCGGCTGCGGGAGCGCTGGGGCGTCGTCGACGTGGAGGACTGCGCGGCCGTGGCCGAGGCGCTCGCCGACGAGGGCAGCGCCGACCGCGCCCGGCTGGCCATCCGGGGCGGCAGCGCGGGCGGCTGGACGGCCGCCGCCTCGCTCGTCTCCACCGGCCTGTACGCCTGCGGCACCATCAGCTATCCGGTGCTGGATCTGCTGACGTGGGCGTCGGGAGGCACCCACGACTTCGAATCGCACTATCTGGAGAGCCTGATCGGGCCGTTGGCCGAGGTGCCCGACCGGTACCGGGACCGCTCGCCGCTGCACCGCGCGGACCGGGTGTCCAAAGCCTTCGTTCTTCTCCAGGGCCTGGACGATGCCATCTGCCCGGCCGCGCAGAGCGCGCGGTTCGTCGAGGCGATGGCCGGGCGGGGAGTGCCGCACGCGTATCTGACCTTCGAGGGGGAGGGGCACGGATTCCGCCGGGCCGACACGATGATCCGCGCGTTGCACGCGGAACTCTCCCTTTACTCACAGACCTTCGGTATCGACGCGCCCGGCATACCCGTTCTGCCGCTCGCCACATGACGACACGTCGGGCGCGGGGCGGGGCCGGGGCAGGGGTTCGGCCCGGGGGAGCGACGTGGGGACCTGCGCGGGGAGGGGGCGCCTTGTGACACTCAGCGGGGGTGAGGTTAGGCTGGCCTAAGCCGCCGTGGGTTCGATGGTGCGACCTCCCGGCACCTTTCTTGACGTTTCCGCATTTCCCGTCGTTTACCGAAACCTGGGGTTCTGCATGTGTACCCGGTGTTCCGTGCGGGCGGCTTCGAGCATCGTGCGACGGGGTGTGCGGCATTCCGGCCGGTCAATTCCCTTCGGGCATGTCCATCCTGTAAGGTAAGCCTTACCTAATTCAAATGGAATGGGGGGAACCGTCGTGCAGCAGTCAGAACTCGCCGGCCGTGTCGCGCTGGTCACCGGTGCCGGACAAGGCATAGGCGAGGCCGTGACCCGCGCCCTCGTCGCACGTGGAGCGCGCGTCGCGGCCCTCGACTGGGCATCGGAGGGCGTCAAGGAACTCGAAGCGGAATTCGGCGCGGACCGCGTCGTCGCCCACAGCGCCGACGTCTCCGACAGCCTCGCCGTCGACGCCGTCGTCGACGAGGTGGAGCGCACCCTCGGACCGATCGCGATCCTCGTCAACGTCGCCGGCGTGCTGCGCACCTCCCCCGTGGTGGACATCACCGACGAGGTGTGGGACCGCACCTTCGCCGTCAACTCCACCGGCGTCTTCAACGCCTCCCGTGCCGTGGCCCGCAGGATGAGCGAGCGCCGCGACGGATGCATCGTCACCGTCGGTTCCAACGCCGCGGGCGTGCCCCGCACCAGCATGGCCGCGTACGCCGCCTCCAAGGCCGCCGCCACCATGTTCACCAAGTGCCTCGGCCTGGAGCTCGCCCGCAGCGGGGTCCGCTGCAACGTGGTCTCGCCCGGCTCCACGGACACCGCCATGCAGCGCGGCCTGTGGGCCGACGAGCAGGCCCCCCAGCGCGTCATCGACGGCGACCCCGCCTCCTACCGCGTCGGGATCCCCCTCGGCCGCATCGCCGAACCGGCCGACATCGCCGATGCCGTCACCTTCCTCGTCTCGGACCGGGCCCGGCACATCACCATGCACGACCTGTACGTCGACGGCGGCGCCACCCTGCGCGCCTGACGGGCCGCCACCGCCGGGGCCGCCGGGCCCGCCACGGATCCGCCTTCGACGGCGGCCCTGCCGTCCCGCGCCCCGCCGTCGGCCCGCGCCGCCACCCACGACCGACCACCACCGGTCGGTCCGAACGACCCAGGGACGCCCGCCCGACCCGGGGCGGCCCCCGCAGCACCACACCAGCGCCGGGCGAGGCCCGCCCTGCCGGGACCCGGCCGGCCCGGCCCGCCCGAACCACTTCACGCCACACCGGTGCGACCCACCGGAGGAACGGAGCAGCAGGTGACCACGGTTCACCACGTCGCCGACCGTCCGAGCGAGCCCGAGGCTCGCGCGGACGGCCGCCTCACCGCAGTGCCGGGAGGCGTCGGTCAGCGGATCGAACGGCCCGAGGACACCGTCGGCGCCGCGACCTCGCTGCTCGACGCCTACGAGCCCGCCCGGGCCCGCTTCTTCGCCTCGCCGACCCGCACGCTCCTCGCCCACGGGACGCGGGCCGAAGTACCGCACGGCCGGACCCCCTTGGCCCAGCGCGTCACCGAGACCCTCGACGCCGAGCTGCTCGCGGGCAACCCGGCGCCCATCGTCGTCGGCGCCGTGCCCTTCGACCAGAGCGCCCCCGCCTCCCTCGCCGTGCCGCAGGCCGTCCGCTGGGCGCCGCCGCTGTCCGAGGACCCGCTGATCGCCCTGCCCGCCGCCGCCCCCGCCGCCGCCGGCTGGGACATCCGGCCGATCCCCGAGCCGGGCGTCTACGGCGCCGCGGTCGCCGAGGCCGTCCGCCGTATGAGACGCGGCGACTTCAGCAAGGTCGTCCTCGCCCGCACCCTGGAGCTGCGCTCCTCCCGCGAGCTCGACCTCCCGGCCCTGCTCCAGCGGCTCGCCCGCCGCGACCCGGCCGGATACACCTTCGCCCTGCCGACCGGCCCCGGCCGCACCCTCCTCGGCGCCAGCCCCGAGCTGCTCGTCGCCCGGCGCGGCGGCGCCCTGATCGCCAACCCCCTCGCCGGATCCACCCCGCGCAGCGCCGATCTCGCCGAGGACGTCCGCCGGGCCGCGGCGCTCCTGGAATCCGAGAAGGACCTGCACGAGCACGCCGTCGTCGTCGACGCGGTCCGTGCGGCGCTCGCCCCGTTCTGCCGCACCCTCGACGTCCCCGCGCGCCCCACGCTCGTGCGGACCGCCGCCATGTGGCACCTGTCCACGACCGTCACCGGCGAGCTGGCCGACACAGCCGTCTCCGCTCTCGAGCTGGCCTGCGCGCTGCACCCCACCCCGGCCGTCTGCGGCACTCCCACCACCACCGCGCGCGACGTCATCAAGGAGCTGGAGCCCTTCGACCGGGGCAACTTCACCGGCATGGTCGGCTGGGGCGACGCGAGCGGCGACGGCGAATGGGTCGTCACCATCCGCTGCGCCGAGGCCGATGCCGAGGAGCGCACCCTGCGGCTCTACGCGGGCGCGGGCGTCGTCGACCGTTCCACGCCGGAGGCCGAGACCGCCGAGACCGGCGCGAAGTTCCGCACGTTCCTCGACGCCGTCGGCGCGAGCCACCAGGAGAGCGGCCGATGAGCACTCAGCCCACCCATGCCCCCGACGCCCCGGGGTACCCCGCCGAGTTCGCCGAGCGCTACCGCGCCGCCGGCTGGTGGCGCGGCGAGACGTTCGGGCAGATGCTGCGCGAGCGGGCACTGAACCACCCCGACCGCGTCGCGATCGTCGACCCCGCGGGCGCGGGGCGGCGCTGGACGTACGGCGAGCTGGACGACCGCGCCGACCGCCTCGCCGCCGGTTTCCTCGCCCGGGGCATCGCGAAGGGCGACCGCGTCGTCGTCCAGCTGCCCAATGTCGCCGAGTTCTTCGAGGTGATCTTCGGCCTCTTCCGTATCGGCGCCCTTCCCGTCTTCGCGCTGCCCGCGCACCGCGAGACCGAGATCCGCTACTTCTGCGAGTTCACCGAGGCGGCCGCCTACGTCATCGCCGACACCAGCGGCGGCTTCGACTACCGCGACCTGGCGACGAAGGTGCGGGCCGAGGTGCCCACCCTGCGCCATGTGTTCGTGGTGGGGGAGCCCGGTGAGCACACCGCGCTGACGGACGTGGCCCGCGAGCCCGTCGCCATCGCCGACGGCCCGGCCCCCGGCGATCTGGCCTTCCTCCAGCTCTCCGGCGGTTCCACCGGTGTGCCCAAGCTCATCCCGCGCACCCACGACGACTACATCTACTCGCTGTGGGGCTCCAACGAGCACTGCGGGGTCGACGAGGACAGCGTCTACCTCTGCGCGCTGCCCGCCGCCCACAACTTCCCCCTCAGCTCGCCCGGCACCCTCGGCGCGCTCTACGCCGGCGCCCGCGTGGTCCTCGCCCCGCAGCCCAGCCCGGACGTCGCCTTCCCGCTCATCGAGCGTGAGGGCGTGACCATCACCGGCCTCGTACCGCCGCTCGCCCTGGTGTGGACCGAGGCCGCGCCGAGCAGCCCGCACGACCTCGGCACCCTGGAGGTGCTGTTGGTCGGCGGCGCGAAGTTCAGCGAGGAGGCCGCCCGACGCGTCAGGCCCGCGCTCGGCTGCACCCTCCAGCAGGTCTTCGGCATGGCGGAGGGCCTCGTGAACTACACGCGGCTCGACGACCCCGAGGAGACCATCGTCACCACACAGGGCCGCCCGATCTCCCCGGACGACGAGATCCGCGTCGTGGACGACGAGGACAACGACCTGCCCGTCGGCGCCACCGGCCACCTGCTCACCCGCGGCCCCTACACCATCCGCGGCTACTGGCGGGCCCCCGAGCACAACGCCTCGTCCTTCACCGCCGACGGCTTCTACCGCACCGGCGACATCGTCCGGCTGACCGAAACCGGCCACATCGTCGTCGAGGGCCGGGCGAAGGACCAGATCAACCGGGGCGGTGAGAAGGTCGCCGCCGAGGAGATCGAGAACCACATCCTCGCCCACCCCGCCGTGCACGACGTCGCCGTCGTCTCCATGCCCGACGACTACCTGGGCGAGCGCACCTGCGCCTACATCGTGCTGCGCGAGGGTGCCGAGTCGGTCAAGTCGATCGCGGTCAAGAAGTTCGTCCGCGAACGCGGCCTCGCCGCCTACAAGGTCCCCGACCGGGTGGAGTTCGTCGAGGAGTTCCCGCAGACCGGCATCGGCAAGGTCTCCAAGAAGGACCTCCGCGCGGCCATCGCCGCCCGCCTCGCCACCTCCTGACCCCTTCCCTCCCCGCAGCCCGCCATCGCGGCCACGGCTCCACGCTTTCCGAAAGGCCCCCCACCACCATGGCGCTCCCTGCCATCACCCCCTACGCCATGCCCACCGCGGACGCCCTCCCGGCGAACAAGGTCGACTGGACCGTCGACCCGGACCGCGCCGTGCTGCTCGTGCACGACCTGCAGAACTACTTCCTCGGCGCCTTCACCCCGGACGCCTCCCCGCTCACCGAGCTCCTCGCCAACACCGCCCGGGTCAAGAGCGCGTGCGAGCGCCTCGGCGTGCCCGTCGTCTACTCCGCCCAGCCCGGGGGCCAGAGCGCCGATGAGCGCGGCCTCCAGCAGGACTTCTGGGGCCCCGGCCTGCCGGACGACGAGCGGGCCAAGGCCATCGCCGACGCCGTGGCCCCCACCGAGCGCGACACGGTCCTGACGAAGTGGAAGTACAGCGCCTTCGTCCGCACCGACCTCGCCGAGCGGATGGCGGCCCAGGGCCGCGACCAGCTGATCATCGTCGGCGTCTACGCCCACATCGGCGTCCTGATGAGCGCCTGCGACGCCTGGATGCGCGATATCCAGCCTTTCCTCGTCGCCGACGCCGTCGCGGACTTCTCCGCCGACGACCATGAGATGGCCCTGCGCTACGCCGCCGCCAAGTGCGCCGTCGTGACGACCACCGACCGCCTCTTCGAAAAGGTCTGAACCTCCCATGGCACTCACCCTGGACCAGATCCGCGCCGACGTCGCCGATGTGCTCGGCGAGGACCCCGCCGACATACCCGACGACGAGAACCTCGTCGACTACGGCCTCGACTCCGTGCGCATCATGACGCTCGTCGAGCGCTGGCGCCGCGACCACGGCACCGAGGTCACCTTCGTGGACCTCGCCGAGCAGCCGGCCATCGAGCAGTGGGCACCGCTGCTGGGGGTCCGGGCGTGAGAGCCACGCGCACCCTCGACCGGCCCGCCACCGGCGCACCGCGCCCGGCGGCGCCGGAGGGGCTGCCCCTGACCGCCGCCCAGTCGGGCATGTGGTTCGCCCAGGCCCTCGACCCCGGCAGCCCGGCGCTCAACACCGCCGAGTGCATCGAGATCCACGGCGAGGTGGACCCCGTCCGCTTCGCCGAGGCCCTGCACCGCACCGTCGGCGAGGCGGACGCCCTGCGGGTCCGGCTGGTGGCCCCCGCCGAAGGCGAGAGCGGCCCCCGCCAACTGCCCATCGCCATCGAGCCGCCCGGCCACGGCTTCCCGCTGCACACCGCCGACCTGCGCGGCGAGCGCGCCCCCGACGCCACCGCCCGGGCCTGGATGCGCGCCGACCTCGCCGTGCCCTTCGACCTGGCCACCGGCCCGCTGTTCGCCCACGCCCTCTTCCACGTCGGCGACCGGCGCTGGCTGTGGTACCAGCGCGTCCACCACGCCGTCATGGACGGCTACGGCTACTCCCTCATCGCCCGCCGCGTCGCCGAGGTCTACACCGCCCTCGCCGCCGGCACCGCCCCCGGCCCGAGCCCTTTCGGACGGCTCGCCGCGCTCGTCGCCGAGGACGCCGCCTACCGTGACTCGGCCACGTATGAACGCGACCGCGCCCACTGGGAGGAGCGGTTCCGCGACCGGCCCGCCGTTCCCACCCTCGCCGGCCGCAGCGCCCTGCCCTCGAGCACCGTCCTGCGGCACTCCGCGCACCTCGGCCCCGAAGCCACCGAGCGGCTGCGCGAGCTGGCCGGCTCGGTCCGGGCCACCTGGCCCGACGTCCTGTTCGCCGCCCAGGCGCTCTACCTCGCGCGCGCCACCCGCAGCGAGGACGTCGTCCTCGGGCTGCCCATGATGGGCCGCATGGGATCCGTGGCGCTGCGCGTCCCCGGCATGGTCATGAACGTCCTGCCGCTGCGCTTCACCGTCACCCCCGACACCACCTTCGCCGAGCTGACCCGCCAGGCCGACCTCGGCATCCGCGACGCCCGCCGCCACCGCCGCTACCGCTACGCGGACATCCGCCGTGACCTCGGACTGCTCGGCGAGGGCCGGGCGCTCGTCGGCCCGCTCGTCAACGTCATGCCGTTCGACTACGGGCTCACCTTCGCCGGCGCCCGGTCCGACGCGCACAACCTCTCATCCGGGCCCGTCGACGACCTCACGGTCAACATCTACGACCGGGCCGACGGCACCGGCCTCCACATCGACTACGACGCCAACCCGGCCCTCTACGACGCCGCCGAGGTCGCCACTCACCAGGAGCGGTTCCTCGACCTGCTGACCCGGATCGCCGACAGCGACCCCCACCAGCCGCTCACCGCGCTGTCCCCGGGCACCGAGGAGGAGCGCGAGCGCGTCCTCGTCGAGTTCAACGACACCGCCGTGCCCGTGCCGCCGACCACCCTCATCGGCCCCATCGAGGCCCGCGCCGCCCGCAGGCCCGGCGCGACCGCCCTCGTCGCCGGCGACGTGACCCTCACCTACGGTGAGCTGAACGCCCGCGCCAACCGGCTCGCCCGCCACCTCGTCGCCCTCGGCGTGCGGCCCGGCGCCCTGGCCGCCGTCGCCGTCCCCCGCTCCGTCGACCTCGTCGTCGCCCTCCTCGCCGTCCTCAAGGCAGGTGGCGCGTATCTGCCGCTGGACCCCGGGTACCCCGCGGAGCGGCTCGCCCACATGCTCGGCGACGCGGCCCCCGTCTGCGTCCTGACCGACACCGCCACCAGGGCGTCCCTGCCCGACACCGAACTGCCCGTCCTCACGCTCGACGACCCGGCGTTGCGCGCCGAGCTGGCCGCGCAGCTGCCCACCGACCCGGGCCGCCCGCTCACCCCGCAGCATCCCGCGTACGTCATCTACACCTCCGGCTCCACCGGCCGCCCCAAGGGCGTCGTCGTCCCGCACTCCGCGATCGACAACCGGCTGCGCTGGGCGCAGGGCCAGTACGGGCTCACCCCCGACGACCGGGTGCTGCAGAAGACTCCGTCCGGATTCGACGTGTCCGTCTGGGAGTTCTTCTGGCCGCTGCGCGTGGGCGCCACCCTCGTCCTCGCCGAGCCCGGGGCCCACCAGGACCCCGCCGCGCTGGCCCGCACCATCCGCGAACAGGGCGTCACCACGGCCCACTTCGTGCCCTCCATGCTCCGCCTCTTCCTCGACGAGCCGTCCGCCGCGCGCTGCACCGGCCTGCGCCGGGTCCTGTGCAGCGGCGAGGTGCTGCCGCGCGGGGCGGTCGAGGACTTCCACCGCACGCTCCCCGGCGTCCCGCTGCACAATCTGTACGGGCCCACCGAGGCGGCCGTCGACGTCACCCACCACGCCTGCGCACCGGGCGAGGAGGGGCCCGTGCCGATCGGCCGGCCCGTCTGGAACACCCGGCTCTACGTCCTCGACCCCGATCGCCGCCCCTGCCCGCCCGGCATTCCCGGCGAGCTGTACGTGGCGGGCGCCCAACTCGCCACCGGCTACCTGGGGCGCCCGGAGGAGACCGCCGACCGCTTCGTCCGCGACCCGTTCGCCGAGGCCGCCGGCCGACCCGGTGAGCGCATGTACCGCACGGGCGACCTGGCCCGCTGGCGGCGGGACGGCGCCCTCGAATACCTCGGCCGCACCGACGACCAGGTCAAGCTGCGTGGCCTGCGCGTCGAACTCGGCGAGGTCGAGGCGGCCCTGGCCGCCGACCCGCAGGTCGCCGCCGCCTGCGCGACGGTCCGTGAGGACCGCCCCGGCGACCGCCGTCTGGTCGCCTACGTGACTCCGGCCTCGGCGGATGCCGCCGCTGAGGCCGGTCCTGCCCCGACGAGGGGACCGGCCCCGCTGGATCCCGACGCCCTGCGGGCGCGGCTCGCCACCCGGCTGCCCGACCACATGGTGCCCAGTGCCCTCGTCGTCGTGGACGCCCTGCCGCTCACCCCCAACGGCAAGCTGGACCGCGCGGCGCTCCCCGCCCCGTCCGCCGCCGCCCGCCCCGCCGGCCGGCCACCGTGCGGACCCCACGAGGAGATGCTCGCCCGGCTCTTCGCGGAAGCGCTCGGGCTGCCACGCGTCGGCGTCGACGACCACTTCTTCGCCCTCGGCGGCCACTCGCTGCTGGCCGCCCGGCTCGTCGCCCGGATACGGGCCACCTTCGGCGTGGACCTCGCCCTGGGCGCCCTGTTCCGGGCGCCCACCCCGGCCTCGCTCGCCGACCTGCTGCACGGCGACGGCGAGGAGGGCGCGCTCGGCGCCGTGCTGCCGCTGCGCCGCACCGGCGACCGCACCCCGCTGTTCGTCCTGCCCCCGGCGGTCGGCCTCAGCTGGTGTTACACCGGGCTGCTCGAAGGGCTGAGCCCCGACCAGCCGGTGTACGGGCTCCAGGCGCGCGGCCTGAACCCCGGGGAGAGCCTGCCCGCCACGATGGAGGAGCTGGCCCGGGGCTGGCTGGCCCGCGTCCGCGAGATCCAGCCGCACGGCCCCTACCGCCTGCTCGGCTGGTCCGTCGGCGGCGTCGCCGCCCACACCCTCGCCGTACTCCTTCAGGAGGCGGGCGAGAAGGTCGAGCTGCTCGCCCTTATGGACGCCTACCCCGCCGACCAGTGGCGGAAGGCGCCCGCTCCTGAGGAGGCCGACGCCCTCGCCGCCCTGCTGCGGATGGCCGTGGACGACGTGTCGGGTGGGCACAGTGGGCCGGAAGGCGGCCCGCTCACCCGCGAGCGGGTCACCGCCCGGCTGCGCGCCGAAGGCAGCGCGCTCGCCGCGCTCGACGACGAGACGCTCGCCGCCGTCCTCGACGTCGTCGTCAACAACGTCACCCTCATGCGCACCCACCGGCACCGCGTCTTCGACGGCGACGTCCTCTTCTTCACCGCCGCCGCGCCCCGCGCCGAGCACTGGCTGTCGCGGGACGCGTGGCGCCCCTACGTCACCGGTAGCCTGATCAACCGCGATATCGACTGTCTGCACCCGCAGATGACCCGGCCGGGTCCGATCGCGGAGGTCGCCGAGGCGGTGGCCGGCTATCTGGGGGAGGGCTGATGTCCGTGGACGGCGGTGAGCGGGCCGACGGGACGCGTCCCCTGGTCCTCGGCCGCGACCCGCTGCCCGGTGCGTGGACCCCGGGCCCGCCGCACCTCTGGCTGCTGCGGGTCCCCGACCACGCCCCGCTCCCGCCGGCCGCGTACGAACGGATCCTCGACGCCCGGGAACGGGCCCGCGCCGCAGCCTTCGTACGGGACCTGCACCGGGAGCGCTACGCCGCGGCCCACGTCGGGCTGCGGCGGCTCCTCGGCGCCTACCTGGACGTGGACCCGGCGGTGGTCGAGCTGACGCGCGAGCCGTGCCCCGGGTGCGGCGGACCGCACGGCCGGCCGGCTGTCGCCGGGGCACCCCTGCACTTCAACCTCTCCCACGCGGGCGACCTGGCCCTGTTCGCCTTCGCCGGCACCCCGGTCGGCGTGGACGTCGAGGAGCGACAGCCCGCCGCCGTCGTCGCCGAGGTGGTGCCCTCGCTGCACCCCACCGAGACCGCCGAGCTGACCGCGCTCCCGGAGGCGGCGCGCCGCGACGCCTTCGCCCGCTGCTGGACCCGCAAGGAGGCCTACCTCAAGGGCATCGGCACGGGACTCTCCGAGGACCCCTCGATCACCTACGTCGGCTCCGGACCGGCCCCGACGTCCCCCGCGGGCTGGTCACTGACCGACGTCGCCGTGGACCCCGGCTACGCGGCGGCCCTGGCGGTGGCCGACACCGGCGGGTGAGACGAGTAAGGCCACCGATAGCGGCGCGGTGCCCGGGAGTTGACGTCTCACCGGTCATCGAAGGGCCGCCTCGCCGAGCGCGGGACGCCCCGAGTTTGTTAGCGTCACCCGAATGAACAAGATCCACATGGTGCGCGTGATGGCAGCGACCGCCTGCGCGGCGGCGCTGATCGGCGTCACCGCCTGCGGCAGCGAGAGCGGCGGCAAGGGCGAGGGCAAGAGCGGGCTGGACGCGATGTCCGCCCAGCAGATATCCGACAAGGCGATGCAGGCACTGCGCGACGCGAAGTCGCTGCGCTTCAAGCAGGACGGCTTCACCCAGGGCCAGCCCGTCAAGATGAACCTCATCCTGGACCGCCAGGGCTCCTGCGCCGGCCAGGCCGGTGGCTCGAAGGGCGGTTCCACCGATGTCATCAAGCTCGGCGACAAGGTCTGGATGAAGCCCGACCACGCGACGTGGGAGGAGCAGATCGGCGCCGCGAAGGCGGCGACCATCGAGGGCGTCACCAAGGGCCGCTACATCCACGGCCCGACGAGCGACCCGCTGCTGGCCGGCATGGCCAACACCTGCGACCTCGCGAAGTTCCAGGCCGCGATCAAGGGCGGCGACGCCTCCGGCGAGGACATGGCCAAGGGCAAGCCGGCCACCGTCGAGGGCAAGAAGGTCATCCCGCTGGAGAGCAAGAGCGGAAAGGGCGAGGCGACGACCGTCTACGTCGCCTCCGAAGGCACGCCCTACCCGGTGAAGATCGTCCAGAACGAGGGCGGCAAGACCACCACGACGATCATCACCGACTACGACAAGCCCGTACCGACGAAGACGCCTTCCCCGGCCGAGACGATCGACATCGCACAGCTGCGCAAGCAGCTCCAGGGTGCGTGAACGGGCGTACCGGCTCCCGGCTCCCCCTCTGCCGGGAACGGTGACGTCCCATGTGACGCTCCGAAGACGGCGCCCCTCCGGTGGGAGGGTGCGCCGCGTTGCGCGAAAGCCGGGGGCCGTTGAGCGGCGAGCACGTTCGCTGTGGCCCCTTCCTTCCCGGACCCGGTGTTTCCCATCGTCACCCGCCCGGTCGTGTCCGACCAGGAGCCGGGTCCTGTGACGAACTGATCAGTGGGTGTGGCACGCCCCGGGGCGTTTACGCGGGGGCGGCCTGAACCCCCTGGCTCCAGGCCGCCCCGCCCGACGCGGTCAGCCGCCCAGCTCGGCGGCAGCCAGCGCCGTGCCCTCGATCCGGGCGCGGATCTTGGCGAAGGCCGTATCACGGGACGTGGAGGTGTCGTCGGCGAAGGGCGAGAACCCGCAGTCGTCGCACGTTCCCAGACGGTCCACGGGCAGATGGCGGGCGGCGGTCAGGACCCGCTCGCGAACCTCCTCGGGGGTTTCGACGCGCGGGTCGATGGGGTCGGTGACTCCGATGAACACGCGGGCGTGGTCGGGAAGATGATCGGCGAGGACACCGAGGACCTTCTCCGGTTCCGGCTCGCTGGCCAACTGGACGTAGAAGGACCCCGCCTTGAGCCGCAACAGCGCCGGCAGCAGGGCGGCGTAGTCCACGTCGAGACTGTGGGTCGAGTCCTGGTCGCCGCCGGGGCAGGTGTGGACGCCGATCCTGGTCTGTTCGGCGGCGGAGAAGCGCTCCAGGACGCGGTTGTTGAGCGTGATGAACTGCTCCAACAGCCCACCGCTCGGGTCCAGCTTCAGCGCGAGGCGGGCCTCGGTGAAGTCCAGTTGGACGACGTGGGCGCCGGCGTCCAGGCAGCCACGGATGTCGGCCTCGGCTTCGGCGGTCAGATCGTCGAGGAAGGCCTCACGGGGATAGCCGTCGATACCGTCCGGCGGGTAGAGCAGGCTGATTGCCGAGGGGGCGATGACGGCCTGTTTCACGGGGACGGTCGCGTGCCGCAGGGCGGCGCGCAGATAGCGGTCGGCGTGCACGGCGTAGCGCAGCGGTGGTGCCGTCAGGCGGGGCAGTTGCCGCTGGTGGCCGTCGGCGAAGGGGATGACGACGCCGTCGGGCGCGAGGTGGTCCAGCCCGGTGAGGGGGTACGTGGCGAAGCTGGGCTTGGACTGTTCGCCGTCGGTCACGACCGGCGAGCCGATCGCCTCCAGACGGCGGACGGTGTCGCGGACCGCGTCGTCCTGGGCGGCGGCCAGTGCGTCGTCGCCGATCCGGCCCGCCGCGTGGTCCGCCATGGCCGCGAGCAGCTCGGCGGGCCGGGGAATGCTGCCGATGGGTTCGGTGGGAATGCCCACGGAGGATGCGCTCATGGCCGGACCTCCAGCTGCGCCTGACCGCTGCTTCCCCGGAGCCCGGTGGAGAGACACTCCGTGGGGAGCCCGTCGGCCAGTGAGGGCACGGTCCGCTGCGCCGCCTGTCCCATGCCTCGGCCTTCGACGACCCTGCCCGTCAGCTTGACGGTCTGGACGCCGAGGACACGGACAGTGGTGCCGTCGTCGTAGGCGATCACCGACCGCTTTCCGTCGGCATACTGGACGATTTCCGTGAGGCGGGCGCCGCTCAGCGTGACGCAGGAGGACGACGGTGACACCCCCTCGAGTGAGCTGGTGGCCGGTACGTTCCGGCCCGGTGCGACGGTGCACGTGTAACGGGCACTCACGGAGACGTGCGTGGGGCGTGTCTCAAGGGTCAGCGGCGGGTCGAACGTGCTGTCACTGTCGCCCGTGCACAGGATGACTCCTGTGTCTCTGTGTCTGCTGCTCTCATCGGCCTGACCGGCCGGTGCCCCCACCCACGACGAGCCCACCAGGGCCAGGGAGCTCAACGCCACCGCCGTACGACGCCTGCCGATCATGCATCCTCCAGGGATTCCGGATCTGTTACCGGCCCCTGACTACCCCCCGTCGCGCTGGCCACCCCCGGCTGTCGGCAGCACCGGGCCGCGCCCACCCGGCTCCGTGCGCGGTGTGTACGCCCCGTGCACCACGTCATCGCGGCGCGAGCTGTCCCAGCCGTCTTGAACCCCGGCGTACGGGGTAGTGACAGCCGAACGAGAACACAGCTCTCATACCGGTTGGAAGGTGCTGCAAATGAATGAAACCGCTGCCAAACGGCTCGTCTTCGCCATGCTGGACGCCGACGGGGACGGGGTCATCTCGAAGGACGAGTACGCGGCGCGGGCCGACCGTGTGACGCGGGCCTCGGGGCGCTCCGAGGACGACCCCCTGGTCGTCGCCGCGCGCACGGCCGGTGCGCGGGCGTGGGCGGCGATGGACGCGGACGGCGACGGAGGGGTGACGTTCGGGGAGTACGCGGCCTGGGCCGGCGCCGAGGCGTTCGACACCGTCTGCGAGTCCGTGCTCAGTGCACTGTTCGACCTCGTCGACGCCGATGGGGACGGTGCCTTGGACCTGCCGGAGTTCACAGCGCTGCGTACCGCGCTGGGCAACCCGGTCACCAACATCGAGTCGGCCTTTGTCGCCTTGGACGACGACGGCGACGGGCTTGTCAGCCGTGACGACTACCTCGCCTCGGTCCGGGCGCACGTCAGTGGCGAGAACTCTCCCATGGGCGAGGCTCTTTACAGCATCGACAAGGCGGGGGCGGCGGACGGGAGGTGAGGGTGGCCCTTGGTGGTCAAGGGCGGTTGACGTCAAGGGGATCGAGACCGAGGACGCCGGCGGCGGTGCGGGCCGCGAGCAGTTCGTCGTGCTCCGCCTGGCCGGCCACCGCGATCACGGTCCCTTCCAGCGCGCCGACGAAGGCGAGCGCGACGGCTCTGGCCGGGGGGCCGGGCGGGATGGTCTCCGCCTCGCGCCCGGCTTCGATCAGGTCCGTGCAGTGAGCGATGAGCGCTTCATAGCCCTCCTCCACCGAGCGCCCCACCGGATGGTCCTGTCCGGAGAACTCGAGCCGTAGCGCGATCGCCACCCGCGCGATGTCGCGTCGGCAGAAGACGGCGTGCCCGCGGGCGAGGGTGAGCAGCGCCGCGACGGGGTCCGACTCCTGCTCGACGAACCGGCCCACCTCCCGGTCCCAGGTCTCCTGGACCCACTCGGTCACGGCCTGGGTCAGGTCCTGCTTGTCCTTGAACTGGTGATAGAGGGCACCGCGCGTGTATCCGGCTTCCCTGGCCACCTGTTCCAGCACGAGATTGCCGTAGCCGTAGCGGGACAGTCCCCGCGCGGCCGCTTCGAGCAGCGCGGTACGGGTGCGCAGGCGGCGGTCGGCCTGGGTGGGCTTCGCCCGTGTCGCGTCAGGCATGTCCGGTTCCGATCAGTCGGTCGAAACCTTGTGTGTGATCAACTGTCGTGCCACCCGCCGGTGACCGATGCCGACGACCGCCCAGACGACGCGGGCGAGTACCGGCCGCCGGTAGCGGAGAACGCTGGTGAGCGTTCGGCGGTTCGGCTCGATCCGGCGCCCTATGAGAACGACGTGCATCAGCGGCAGGGACGTCTCAAGATGGATCACTTCGGGGCCGGACTCGACGACCCGGAAGGCGCCGATCCGGTCCGCCGATTCCGCGGGCGCCCTGCGCATCCCCAGCAGCCCCACGACCCGCTCCGCCCACTTCGGGGTGGCGTCCACCCCCGCCCGGACCCAGGCCTCGGGCCAGTGCGGGTCGGGCTCGGACAGACGGAGTTCGAAGGCGTCGGCGTAGTCGTACCGCTGAGCCGTGGCGATCGGGTCGGTTGCCGCGATCTGACGTACCTGTCGGGCCAGTTGGGTCTTCATCCCACATGCCTCCCTCGGGCGGTCCAGGCCTTCGCATCGTACATACATGCATGCACGTATGTAAGTCAGGGGAGGCTTCGGGCCGGCCCCTCAACCGGCCGGCAGCAGGCAGAGGCGGCCCCGGTACAGTCGGCCCCGGAGCAGGCGCGGCGCGGGGGCCGCACCCGGGTGGTCAGGGATGTACGTACACATGACAGCAGTTGACCGGCTCGCCGGGCGTGGGCGCGAGCTCGCGGCGATCGACGATTTCCTGACCGGTGTGCGGACCGGTGCCGGGCAGGCGCTCGCGCTGCGGGGTGAGCCGGGAGCCGGGAAGACCGCGCTGCTGCTGCGTGCCGCCGAACGGGCGGCTCCCGCCCGCGTGCTGCGGGCGACGGGCGCCGAGCCGGAGAGCCAGATGGCGTTCGCCGCGCTGCACCAACTGCTGCGGCCCGTCAGCGGTCTGGTGGACGCGCTGCCCGAGGCGCAGCGCGAAGCCGTGCGGGGCGCGCTGGGGCTGGCCGTGCCGACGGGTGGGCAGGACCGGTTCCTGGTGTCGGCCGGGGTGCTGTCGCTGCTCGCGGAGGCGGCCGTTCCGGACGGGTTGGTCTGCGTCGTCGACGACTTCCAATGGGTCGACCGGGCATCGGCCGACGCCCTGCTGTTCGCGGCACGGCGGCTCGGGGCGGACGGGGTGGGACTGCTGTTCGCCGCGCGGGACACGGCCGAAACCCGCCACGCGCTCAAGGACGTACCGGGCCTGACCGTCGCCGGGTTGGACGCGGCGGACGCCGCGCTCGTGCTGGCCGCGACGTCGGCCGTGCCCCCCGTCCCGGACGTCGCCGCCCTCGTCGCGGCTGCCACCGGCGGTAACCCGCTCGCCCTGCGGGAGACGGCGGGGCTGCTGACGCCCGAGCAACTGACCGGCCGGGCGCCGCTGCCCGACCCGTTGCCGGTCGGTGACGGCATCGGCGCCGTCTTCGGCGAGCAGATCGCCCGACTGCCCGCCGACACCCGGCTCGTCCTGCTCGTCGCCGCGCTGGAGGGCCTGGGCGACCCGCGGCTGGTGCTCCGCGCCGCCGCACGCCTCGGGGCGGCGGCGGACGCGCTGGACGCCGCCGAGGCCGCGGGGCTCCTGGACGTGACTCCGACGGGCATCCGCTTCCGGCATCCACTGATCCGGTCGGCCGTCCACGCGGGGGCGGGTGCCGCCGACCGGCGGGCGGTTCATCGCGCGCTGGCCGCCGAGTCCAAGGAGGCGGGCGACACCGGCCGCGGGGCCCGGCATCGGGCGGAGGCGGCGCTGGGACCGGACGAGGACATCGCCGCGGAACTGGCGGCCGCCGCCGGGCTCGCCCGTGCCCGGGGCGGCTACGCGGACGCCGCGCGGACGCTCGTCCGCGCGGCGGATCTGACACCCGACCGGCGGACACGGTCCCTCAGGTTGAAGGACGCGGCCGTCGCGGCCTGGCTCGGCGGTTGGCCCGGGCAGGCACGGAGTTCACTGGCCGCCGCTCGGGAGACGGCGGGGGACAGCGGGCCGCTGGCGGAAATAGCCCAGCTCAGTGGCCGGTTCGAGCTTCACTCGGGTGATGCGGCGGAGGCGCTGCGCACCTTTCTGACCGCGGCGGAACAGACCTCGGAAGGAAGCCTTTCGATCCTGGCCGACGCCGCCGAGGCCGCCTCCTACGTCGGGGACACCGACGCCGCCGTCCTCATCGGCCGCCGGGCCGAGGCACTGCCCGAACCCGGCGACCCGGCCGACGCGTTCCTCCGGAACGTCCTGATCGGTACGGGAGCCCTCCAAGGAGGGGACAGCCGTGGCGGGGCGCAGCGGCTGCGCCGCGCGCTCGACGCCGTCCCGGACGACGGCTTCGACGCCGCGCTCCTGCTGTGGGCGGCGGCGGCCGCGAGCCTGCTCGGCGAGGGCGACGTCGCGGCCCGCTTCGGTGCCCGCGCGGGCCGCGTCGCCCGGGTCTCCGGGATGGTCGGCACGCTCCCCGTCGTCCTGGAGAACACCGCCACCGCCGAGCGCATGAACAGCTCCTTCGCGCTCAGCGCCGCACTGTCCGAGGAGGGCCTGGCGCTGGCCCGGGAGACCGGCATCACCAACTCCGCCGCCGCGCACCTGGCGAACCTCGCCGTCTGCGCCGCCGTGCGCGGCGACGAGACCGACACGCGGGCCTACGCCCACGAGGCGCTGGCCATCGCCATTCCGCACCGCCTCGGCCTGCGCGTGGGCGTCGCCTCGTACGCGCTGGGGCTGCTGGACCTCGGCCTCGGCCGGTTCGAGCAGGCACATGAGCGGCTCACCGCGCTGACCACCGCCGGCCCGGGTACCGGGCATCCCACCGCCGTGTGGGGGTCGACGGCGGACCGCGTCGAGGCCGCCGTCGGTGCGGGCGACGTGGAGGCCGCCCGTGCCGCCGTCGGCTTCCTGGAGCGCTGGTCGGCCAACGCGACGTCACCGCGGGCGCGGGCGCTCCTCGCCCGCTGCCGGGCCCTCGTCGCGGAGGACGGCGCCGCCCCGGACCTGCTCCGCCGGGCGCTCGACCTCCTGGCCACCGACTCCGGTGCCGCGTACGACCGGGCGCGTACCGCCCTCCTGCTCGGCGAGCGGTTGCGCCGGGAACGCCGGGTGGGGGAGGCCCGCCCGCATCTGCGGCACGCCGCGGAGGCGTTCGGGCGCCTGGGGGCCGTGCCGTGGGAGCGCCGGGCCCTGGGCGAGCTGCGCGCGGCGGGTGAGGCGGGCGACCGGGCCGAGCCGGCCGCCCTCACCACCCTGACCGCGCAGGAACTGCGGATCACCCGGCTCGTCGCCGAGGGACTGTCCAACCGGGACGTCGCCGCCCGGCTGTTCCTCAGCACGCGCACCGTCGAGTACCACCTGTACAAGGTGTATCCGAAGCTCGGCGTCACCTCGCGGACCGAGCTGGCCCGGCTGCTCGTGCACAGGCATGCGGGTTCGGCCACGTGATCGCACCAGTAGTCCTACGGATGGGCCCGTAGCCGCCGTGCGGCAGAGTTCCCGCTTGTCAGCAGGACACGTCAGCAGGACACGCCAGCAGGACAGTCAGCGGGACACCGCGACCCCAACACAGGAGAACGCCACCTTGACGGCAGCAGCACAGCTCATCCGCGTCGGCGACATCGAGCTCTGGACGGAGCAGTTCGGCGACCCGGCCCACCCGGCCGTCCTGCTCATCATGGGTTCGATGTCGCAGGCGCCCCTGTGGCCCGACGAGTTCGTCGGCCGCCTCGCGGCAGCCGGCCACCGGGTCATCCGCTACGACCACCGGGACGTCGGCCGCTCGACGGCCCGGGACTTCGAGGCCCACCCGTACACCTGCGCCGCCCTCAAGGACGACGCCGTGGGGCTGCTCGACGCCCTGGGCATCGAGCGGGCGCACCTCGTCGGCCACTCGGCGGGCGGTCTGCTCGCGCAGTGGATCGCGGCGGACCTCCCCGACCGGGTCGAGACTCTCACCGTGATCGGTTCCTCGCCGCTCGGCGGCCGGGAGGGGCAGGTCCTCATGCGGGCCCTCATGGGGGAGCCGCAGCCGGAGGGCAGCCTTCCGGAGCCGCTCCCCGCGTTCGTCGAGCTGTTCCGGCGGGCGGCCGTGAGCCCGCCGCCCGCCGGCCGCGCCGAGGTGATCGACTTTCAGATCGAGGTCGCCCGGATGCTGGGCGGCGCGGAGCTCCCCTTCGACGGGGACGCCCAGCGGCTGCTGGAGGAACGGCTCTTCGACCGCGCCCGCGACCCGCGGACGGCGGCGAACCACCAGCTCGCCTGGGCGGCCGACCCGGAGTTCGAGCCGGTCGGCGCGCCGGCGCGGATCAAGGCTCCGACCCTCGTCGTGGAGGGCACGAGCGAACCGGTCAAGCCGGGACACGGCAGGCTCATCGCGCAGGAGATCCCCTCCGCACGGACGGTGATGATTCCGGGAATGGGCCACATGATCACGCCTCCGATGGCCGAGCCTCTCGCGGAGGTGGTCACCGCGCACCTCACTTCGGCCGCCATCCGCCCCTGACCACCCTGGTTCACGCACCTCTCGCGCGGCTCCGCGTCCACCCCGAGCGCCGCACCACGGCCCCCTGGTCGGTCGTACACCCTCACCCCGGCGGTCGTGGCAGGGCGGCCTACGCTGGATGTGATCACGAAGGGAAGGCGGTGGGCCCATGGGCACCTGGAAGTTGAGCAGGACATTCCATAGCAGCGCGGGCGAGGTGCGGTGGGACAGCCTCGGCGAACCGGGGCGGGATCCGGTGGTGTTGCTGCACGGTACACCGTGGTCGTCGTACACCTGGCGGGCCGTGGCGCGCGCTCTGGCGCGGCGCCATCAGGTGTTCGTCTGGGACATGCCGGGGTACGGGGCGTCCGAGAAGTTCGCCGGGCAGGACGTCTCGCTCGGCGCGCAGGGCACGGTGTTCACCGAGCTCCTCGCCCACTGGGGGCTCGCCGAACCAGCCGTCCTCGCCCACGACTTCGGCGGCACGGTCGCGCTGCGCGCGCATCTGCTGCACGGGGCGCGGTACCGCCGGCTGGCGCTGGTCGACCCGGTCGCCCTGGCGCCGTGGGGGTCGCCGTTCTTCCGGCTGGTCGGCCGGAGCGCCGACGTGTTCGAGGCATTGCCACCGCAACTGCACCGGGCGCTGGTGCGGGAGTACATCACCTCGGCCAGCGCCCCCGGACTGCACCCCGGGACCTTGGACGAGCTCGTCGAACCCTGGCTCGGCGAGGACGGCCAGCCCGCGTTCTACCGCCAGATCGCTCAGGCGGACCAGCGTTTCACCGACGAGATCGAGAACCTCTACGGCACGCTCGATCTGCCGGTCCTGATCTGCTGGGGCACGGACGACATCTGGATCCCCGTCGACCGCGCCCACACACTGGCCGCCGCGATCCCCGGGGCACGTCTGGAGCTGATCGGGGGCGCGGGCCATCTCGTACAGGAGGACGCCCCCGCCGAACTCACGGCCGTACTGGCGGACTTCCTCACGGACCGCACTCGCGCGTGAAGCGGGAAGCCGCTCCGCGGTCGCGGTCCGGGGCCCTCAATACGGGTGCCGGTCCGGCTTGTTCGTCCAGGCGTCGTACGCCCGGGCGCCGATCTCCGGATGGATCTGCTGGATGTCGATCCTGCGCTCCTCGAGCGGCTTCCCGAAGTCCTCGTACTGGAAGGAGTCGTCGAAGCCGATGCTCCGGGTGTCCTCCAGGCTGCGGCTGAAATACACGGCGTCGATCCGGGACCAGTAGATGGCGCTCATGCACATCGGGCACGGGGCGCCGCTGATGTAGATGGAGCAGCCCTGGAGCATCCGGGCGCGTTCGGGCACGGGGTCGGGTGAGCCTTCGGGGCGGGGTACCAGTTTCAGCGTGCTGTCGTTCTGGCGTTCCTCGGCGATCGACGGTGCCTCGGCGTTGAGGCATTGCACGGCCTTGCGGATGGTCTCGACCTCGGCGTGGGCGGTGGGGTCGCCGGTCAGCAGGACGCGGTTCTGTCCGCGCGCGATGATTTCCCCGTCGCGCGTGATCACCGCGCCGAAGGGGCCGCCCCAGCCGTTCTCCACGGATTCGGTGGCAAGGCGCACCGCCTCGGTGATGAGTTCCTTGTGGTCCATCACGGTTGCTCCGATCGGCATCGATTCCCTCTGCGAGGTCGGACGAGGGGTACGGAGCCGGTCGTCAAATGCCCCGTTTGCCCTATAAATACTGTATGCACTAGGCTACTCCGGGTGAGTCCACGTGCAAGCCGTGACTCCGCGGCCGAGCATGCCACGGTGGTGACCTCGCAGAAAGTGCGCGCGGGTCGTGTCGACGAGTACCAGCGCTGGCAAGCCAGGACGAATGAGGCAGCCCGCGAATTCGAGGGGTTCGAGGGCGCCGAGGTGTACCCGCCCGCCGCCGATGCCGAGAACGAATGGGTGGCGGTCTTCCGCTTCTCCGGGATCGGCCGTCTGATCGCATGGCTGGAATCGGACCGACGCCGGCACCTGCTCGCCGAAGGACAGGGACTCTTCGAGGGGGCCCCGACCCAGGAGGTGCTCCGGGGCGGCGCCCCGGCCGAGCAGGCCCCGGAGACCGTCACCGCCATCGTTTCCCATGTGGTGCGGCCCGGGCGCGAAGAGGACTTCCTGCGGTGGCAGGAGAAGGTCCTCAAGGCGCAGGAGGCCTCGCCCGGCTTCATGGGGACCGAGATGTTCAAACCGGTCAAGGGGGTCGAGGAGCGCTGGGTCGTCGTCTTCCGCTTCGATTCCCCCGAACACCTGGAGAGCTGGCTCGAGTCCGACGACCGTGCCCGGCTCCTGGAGGAGGGGCGCGACTACTTCGCCTCGTACGACGTCCGCAAGGTCGGCTCCGCGTTCAGCGGCTGGTTCCGCTTCGACAAGGGCGCGCAGGGCGGCGCTCCGCCGAACTGGAAGCAGGCCATGTCCGTGATCCTGGCGCTCTATCCCACCGTCATGGTGCTGAACCTGACCGTGGGATCCGAGCTGGACGGGCTCGGCGTGCCCGGCTACATCGCCCTGTTCATCGGGAACGTGCTGAGCGTCAGCGCGCTGACCTGGCTGCTGATGCCTCTGGTGAACAAGGCGCTCGCCTTCTGGCTCGTGCCCGCCCGCGCGCGAAGTCCCCGCGTCCATGTGGCGGGTGCCGTCGTGGTGGTGCTCTGCTATCTGCTCTTCATCGTGGTCTTCGGTCTGACGACCCACTGACTTCACCAGCGAGGAGGCCGTGATGCCCGGACGGACACCCGCGGCGCGCATCGAAGGGGACTTCATCCGGCGGGGCGAGCGCGCGTACGACGCCGCCCGGGCCGAGGCGGTGTGGAACGGACTCAAACCGGAACGCTTCCCCGATGTCGTCGTGCGGGCCGCGTCCGAGCGGGACGTCCCCGAAGCCCTCGCCCACGCGCGCTCCGAGGGGCTGCGCGTCTCGATCCGCTCCGGTGGTCACAACTGGTCCGGCTCCTCGCTCCGCGACGGAAGCCTGCTGCTCGATCTCTCCCGTCTTCGGCAGTGCGATGTCGACCCCGCGTCGGCGACGGCCACGGTCGGGCCCGCCGCCACCGGAGGGGACCTGGTCGCGGCACTCACTCCGCACGGGCTCGCCTTTCCCGTGGGCCATTGCCCGTCCGTCGCGGTGGGCGGATACCTCCTCAGCGGCGGACTCGGCTGGAACTCGGGCGCGTGGGGGCCGGCGTGCGCCGACGTCCGGGAGATCCGCGCCGTCACCGCCGACGGTCAGACGGTCGACTGCGGCGAGACGGAGAACCCCGATCTGTTCTGGGCCGCCCGGGGCGCGGGGCCCGGCTTCTTCGCCGTCGTCACCCGCTTCCGGCTCGCCCTCCACCCCCACCCGGGGGCCGTCGTGACCACCGGCCTCACTTTCGCCCTGGCCGACACCGCTCGCGTGGCGGCCTGGGCGGAGGCGACCGCGGCCGGACTCCCGGCGAACGTCGAGACGGCTCTCGTGCTCACCGCCTCCGGCGAACCCACCCCGGACGCCCCGTCCGGCCCGCGCGTCACGGTCGGCATGACCGCGTTCGCCACGACCCGCGAGGAGGCGCGCGCCGCCCTCGAGCCGGTGGACGCCTGCCCCCTCGCCGACAGCGCCGTCTCCCGGCAACCGCCCACGCCGACCTCGTTCGCAGACCTGCACGCGGGCGCCGGTTCGGCGTGGCCGCCGCAGCACCGGTACGCGGCGGACACCCTGTGGTCGTCGGAGTCGTACGAGACGCAGCTGAGCCGTGCCGCCGACGCCGTGGCCCGCGCCCCCTCCGCCAAGTCCCTCGTCCTCGCTCCGGTACGGCCCGTATCCGAAGTCCCGGCCCTGCTGCGGAACATGGCCTTCTCCCCGCTCGGCTCCTCCTACCTCGTCTGCTACGCGATCTGGGACGATCCGGCCGGGGACGCGGCCAACCGGCGGTGGCTGCGGGAGGTGATGGCCGCGGTGGACCCGTCGGGGCTCGGCGGCCACTACATCGCCGAAACGGACCTGGAAGCCGACGCCTCCCGGGCCCGGCGGGCGTACGCACCCGCCGACTGGGACCGGTTGCAGGAGCTCAAGGCCGCCTGGGACCCGGACAACCTCTTCCAGTCCTACCTCGCGCCCTGACCCGAAGGCCCCTGACGCGAGGGCCTCATCGCACTCCGTCGCACAGCTCCAGCACCAGATCCGCCACCGCCTCCGGCTCACGCAGTGTCGGCAGATGGTCGGACCCCGGCAGCCGCACCAGGCGGCAGCCCGGGATGGCCGCCGCCATGTCCTCGTTGCAGCGCACGACTTCGGGCTGGTCGAGTTCGCCCAGCGCCAGCACGCAGGGCACGTCCAGTTCGCCCAGTCTGCCGAATGCGGGCGGGTCCTGTACCTGGTACGGCTGGTTGGTGAACCAGGCCGGGACCGACGCCCGGATCCGGGCCGCGGCCTCGGCATCCTCGCCCACGCCCGCCGCCGCCCAGGTGCGCATGGCCAGCGCCAGAATGCCGTCCATGTCGCCCGCCTCGGCCCGTGCCTCCAACTCGGCCATGAACTCCGGTGTGGTGAGCTCCCCGGGATAGCCGGTGACGCCCGGGCACAGCAGGGCGAGCGCGGCGACCCGGCCGGGGTCGTCGAGGGCGAGGCCCACCGCCGGGACGCCGCCCATGCTGGTGCCGACCAACGCCACCCGGCGCAGCCCGAAGTGGTCGAGGACCGCCACCAAGTCCTCGACCAGGGAGTATGTCGCCGTCGCCACCGGTGAACGGCCGAACCCCCGCACGTCGTAGCGGATCACCCGGTGCCGCTCCGCCAGGCGCGGCCGGATCGGGTCCCAGACGCTGGAGTCGCCGATTCCGGGGTGCAGCAGGACCAGGGGCAGGCCGTCGCCGCCCGAGTCGTCCGCCCAGACCTCGCCGTTCTTGACCGGCACCATGAGTTCCATGGGCCAAGTCTCCTCCGACCGTGAGGGGCAACGGAAGCACGGGCGACGCGTACGTCAGCGCACCCCGTTGACCTGCTGGTCGACCCGCAGGGTCAGTTCCAGCGCGTCCAGCGCCCCGGCCGGGGTGATCTGGTTCTCGGCCTCGCCGCGCAGGACCGCCAGGACGTGGTCGATCATCGCGGCGTACTGATCGGCCGGGGGCAGATCCACTTCGTGGGCGCCGTCGCCGGTGTAGGCAGTGAGGGTGGTGGTGGGTTTGCCGTCGTAACCCATGGTGGAGGTCGACTCCAGGACGCCGTCGGTGAAGGCGGCGGTGTAACCGCCACGACCACCCCACGGCATCGGGCGCAGCGAGGACACCGAGCTGCGGGCGATCGCCCCGTCGAAGGCGAAAGTCGCCTCGACGGCGCCCGCGTCGGCGTCCCGGGCGACCGCGGTGACATGGATGTCGCGCGGCATGCCGAGTGCGCGGGTGATGAGGTCGAGATCGCTGTGCATGGCCTCCATCGGCAGCATCCTCAGCCCCAGAGAGGCGCCCGGCCACAGGGGTGCCATCGCCGACCAGACGGTCAGCTCCCGCAGCCGCCCGTAGGTGCCGTCGTGGACGGCGTCGGCCAGGACCCGGTTGGCGGGAATGAACCGCTCGAACATGTCCAGGAACACCTGTCGGTCGCTCGCCTCGGCGGCCGACACGAGCTGTTGGCCCTCCTCCAGGGTCGCGGCCATCGGCAGTTCGGTCAGGACGTGCTTGCCCGCCTCAAGGGCGCGCAGCGCCATGGGGGTGTGCAGCGGGATGGGCAGGCAGATGTCGACCAGGCCGAAGGAGGGGTCGGTGAAGGCGGTGTCCAGGTCGGTGGAGGCGGCGAAGCCGAACTGGCCGGCGACCTTGGCGGTCTTTTCGGGATCGCGGCCGAACATCACCACCTCGGCGTCTCCCCGGGCGGCGTACGCGGCGGCATGGGCCTGGCCGAAGCCGGTCCCCAGCAGTGCGATCTTCATGGGTTCTTCCTTCCGGACGGATGTTTTTCAGGTCTCGCAGCAGACGGGCGCGGGGCGTGAGAGGGGGCCGCCAGAGGGACCCGAGCCAGGCCCGGCCCGGTGTGGCAGACCCTGCTCGGGGGGCCGCCTGGGGGCCGTCGCGGGCCCGGTGGTGTGTCAGCCGACCGGGACGGATTCGGCCTCCTGTTCCGGTCCGCCGCCTCGGCGGTGGCCGGCTGCTCGGTGCCGACGGTGGCTTCCGCCACCTCTCGGGCACGCCTCCACCGTAGGAGCCTTTTAGGACACCTCATGTCCTTGAACAAGGGCATTCTGGAGAGCATGACGACCGACCTGCCCGCCCGGATGCTCCGTCTGCTCTCCCTGCTGCAGACCCGCCGCGAATGGTCCGGCACCGAACTCGCCGAGCGCCTTGAGGTCACCACCCGCACCATCCGCCGGGACATCGACCGCCTGCGCGACCTCGGCTATCCCGTCGTCGGCACCACCGGTCACACCGGCGGCTACCGCCTCGCCTCCGGCACCGCCATGCCACCCCTGATCCTCGACGACGACGAAGCCACCGCCACCGCCGTCGCCCTGCGCACCGCCGCCGGCAACCTCACCGGGATGGAAGAAACCGCCCTGCGTGCCCTGGCCAAACTCGAACAGGTTCTCCCCGGCCGCTTGCGTGCCCAGGTCGCCGCCCTTCAGCAGGCCACCGCCACCATCGGCTGGGACCAGCGCGGACCGCGCATCGACCCCGCACTGCTGACGTCCCTGGCCACCGCCTGCCGCGACCACGAGACCGTCACGTTCGACTACACCACCCGGGGCGGCCCGCAGGCCTCACGCCGTGTCGACCCCCACCACCTCGTCGCCTCCGGCGGCCTCTGGTATCTCCTCGCCCTCGACGTCGACAAGGACGACTGGCGCGTCTACCGGCTCGACCGCATCGCGGGCCTTGTCTCCACCCGGCGTCGCTTCACGCCTCGCCCGGTCCCCGGCGACGATCCCGCCGCCCATGTCGCCGACAAGATCGCCACCGCTCCGGCCCGGTACCGCGCGATCGCGACCGTCCAGACCCCCGCCGATACGGCCCGCCGCCGCACCCGGGCCCTGGCCGCCCGCATCCGACCGATCGACCGGAACACCTGCACCGTCGACTGCTCAGGCGACCACCTCCCCGGCATCGCCCAGGCCCTCGCCGCCCTCGACGCCGACTACACCCTCAGCGCGGACCCCGAGGTTCTCGACCACCTCCGCACCACGGCCCACCGCACCCTGCGCGCCACCACGTGACCACTCCGGCAGACACCAGGCGGACGATCGACGGAAGCCAGGGCCTGTCCGGTGGATCATGGGGGCGCACCACCGCTGCGCGGCGGTGTCCTCAATCGCCGGACGGGCTGGTTCGGGCTGGGCTCAGCCCCTTCCAGCCCGCAGACGGCAACCACGGGCCCGCAGCCGAAGACCCGTCGGACAGGCCGTGGGGTGCGAGGAAACCTTTCGCCATCGAGGCGCGCGGCTCGTCCGACGCGGGCGGCACGGATGTGACGGAACAGTCGGCAGAGGCACACCAACTTCTGGCCGGAGCCTGGCACTCAGTGCCAGACTGGCGGGGTGCTCAAGCGATCGACCGACGCGACGGACCAGGCCTGGGCGGCCCTCGGCGGGGATCCCGCCCTGACCGCGGGCATCGACTGCGGCGGCCCCACCGACACGCTCCCGGCCGCGCTCCCCGTACGGGAACTGGCGCGGGCGACCGTCGCCGTCTGCGCCCTGGCCGCCGCCGAGCTGCGGGCCGCGTGCCAGGGCGGCGGGCGGCTGCCGGCCGTACGGGTGGACGACGGGGCGGTGGCGACCGCGTTCGTCAGTGAACGGCAACTGCGGGTGGACGGCCGTGCGGCGTCGGTCTTCGCGCCGCTGTCGCGGTTCTGGCGGTCCGCCGACGGCTGGGTGCGCACGCACGCCAACTACCCGCACCACCGCGCCCGCCTCCTCGCCGCGCTCGACGTGCCGGACATCGGCGAGGGCGCCCAAGCCTCCGACACCTCCAGTATCGAGGCGCGCGTCGCCGCCGCCCTCGCCGCACTGCCCTCCGAGCAGGCCGAGGAGGACATCTTCACGGCGGGCGGCCTCGCCGTCGCCGTCCGCACCCCGCAGGAGTGGGCGGCCCACCCGCAGGGCGCCGCCGCCGCGCGCCGGCCGTTGCTGAGCGTGGAACGGATCGCCGGCGGACCGGTGCGCGCCCTGAGCGGAATCGAGGCCTTGCGGGTCCTCGATCTGACCCGGGTCATCGCCGGGCCCGTCGCGGGCCGCACCCTCGCGCTGCTCGGCGCGGACGTCCTGCGCGTCGATTCACCACGGCTGCCGGAGAGCCAGGACGCGCACACCGACACCGGGTTCGGGAAGCGGTCGACGAAGCTCGACCTCGCCCGCACGGCGGACCGGGCCACGTTCGAGGTACTGCTGGCCGACGCCGACGTGGTCCTGAGCGGCTACCGGCCGGGAGCGCTGGACCGCTACGGGCTCTCCCCGGAGGCGCTGGCCGAACGGCGGCCGGGGCTGGTGATCGGGCAGTTGAGCGCCTGGGGCGGGTACGGGCCGTGGGGCGGACGGCGCGGGTTCGACAGCCTGGTGCAGGCCGCCTGCGGCATCGCCGTCACCGAGGCGGGCCCCGACGGACAGCCCGGGGCGCTGCCCGCCCAGGCACTGGACCACGGCACCGGCTATCTCCTCGCAGCGGCCGTCCTGCGCGCGGTCACCGAGCAACGCACGGCGGGCGGCACCCACGTGGCGCGCCTCGCCCTCGCGCAAACAGCGGCGTGGCTGACGGGCGGGACGGTCACCCGGGACACCGGCGGGGGCACCCGGGCGGACGAGGCGGGGGAGTGGCTGAGCGAGCGGGACAGCCCGCTGGGACGGCTGCGGTACGCGCTGCCGCCCGTGTCCTTCGACGGCGGCCCACGGGACTGGGCGCACCCGCCCGGGCGTTGGGGAACGGACACCCCGCGCTGGAACTGACGCGCGGCGGGCGGCACACCGGCGCGAGGGCGTGCCGGAAAGGCCCTGTTCGGCCGGGTCCCGGGCGCTCTAAGGTCATGAAGATCACGGGCGCGCCGGGCGTACGGCGATCCCCGGAAGGGAACGAGGTTGGCGTGGCCACGATCATCCGACGAGCTGTCCTGTCCCTTCCCGCCGCGTCGCCGGGACCCGAGAACCCGCTGCCCGCGCTGCGGCCCCTCGACCAGGTCCATCGCGTCGACAGCCGGCAGCGCTCCGGGTTCCCCGCCGACATGGCCCGGCAGCTCGGCCACGCGCCCCTGCGCACGGTTTTGCCCGTGCGGATGCGCGACGGCTACACCCGCAAGCGGGTCTCCACCGACCTCGACGCCGTCGTCATCGAGAACGACCGGCTGCGCGTCACCGTCCTCCCCGGCCTCGGCGGCCGGGTGCACTCCATCGAACACAAGCCGACCGGCCGTCATCTCCTCTACGAAAACCCCGTCCTCCAGCCCGCCGACTTCGCCCTCAACGGCGCCTGGATCTCCGGCGGCATCGAGTGGAACATCGGCGCGACCGGACACACGACGCTCTCCGTCGCCCCGCTGCACGCCGCCCGGGTGCCCGCGCCCGGCGGCGGCGAGATGCTGCGCCTGTGGGAATGGGAGCGACTGCGGGACCTGCCCTTCCAGGTGGACCTGTGGCTGCCCGACGGCTCCGACTTCCTCTACGTCGGCGTGCGGATCCGCAACCCCCACGACCGCCCCGCGCCGGTCTACTGGTGGTCCAACATCGCCGTACCGGAAGCGACAGGCACCCGCGTCCTCGCCCCGGCCGACGAGGCGTGGCACTTCGGCTACGAGCGCGCGCTGTGCCGCGTCCCGGTGCCCAGCCGGGACGGCGTCGACCGCACCTACCCGCTGAACAGCGAATTCCCCGCCGACTACTTCTACGAGATCCCCCACGGGACCCGCCGCTGGATCACCTCGCTGGACGGCGACGGGCACGGACTCGTACAGACCTCGACCGATCTGCTGCGCGGCCGCAAGCTGTTCCTGTGGGGCGCGGGCGCGGGCGGCCGCCGCTGGCAGCGCTGGCTCACCGAACCCGGCACCGGCGGCTACGCCGAGATCCAGGCGGGGCTCGCCCGCACCCAGCTGGAGCACGTCCCCCTGGAAGGAGGCGGGGAGTTCGCCTGGCTGGAGGCGTACGGGCCGCTCACCGCCGACCCCGGCCGGGTCCACGGCGCCGACTGGGCCGCCGCGCGCGGCGAGGTCGAAACCCGGCTGGAGGAGACCCTGCCGCGCGCGGACGTGGACGCCGCGTACGCCGCGTGGCGGCCCTACGCCGACCACGAGCCCAAGGAACGGCTGGCCACCGGCTCCGGCTGGGGCGCACTCGAAGTCGAACGCGGCGGGTACGAACTGCCCGGCACGCCCTTCGACCCCACGACGCTGGGCGAGGAACAGGCACCGTGGCTGGAGCTGTTGCGGACCGGCTGCTTCCCGCAGACGCCGGCGACACTGCCGCCCGGCCCCTCGCTCGTCTCCGCGCAGTGGCGTGACCACCTGGAGGTGGCGGAGCCGGATCCGGTGGTCTGCTACCACCTGGGGGTCGCCCAATGGCACGCGGGCGACCGCTCGCAGGCGGTCCGCAGCTGGGAGCGCGTCGCGGCCGACCACTGGCCGTCCCTGCGCTGCCTCGCGGTCGCCGACCAGGAGTCAGGTCACCGCGAACGCGCGGCCGACCGCTTCCTCGACGCCTTCCGGCGGGCCGGTGCGGCATGCGGGGCGGGCGCCGGAGGGGCCGCCGCGGTGGCCGCGCTCGGCCGTGAGGCGATCACCGCGCTGCTCGCGGCCGACCGCGCCGACGACGCCGCCGACGTGCTGGGGGCCTTGCGCCCAGCCGTCCGCGAACGTGGCCGCTTCGTCCTGTTGAGAGCCCGGATCCTGCTCGCCCAGGGCGACGCCCCCGCGGCGCGGGCGCTCTTCGACGACGGCTTCGAGGTGGCCGACCTGCGGGAGGGCGACGAGACGCTGGGCGACACGTGGTACGCCATCGCCGAACGCCTCGAAGCGGGCGACGGCCCCGTCACCGACGCCGTACGGGCGACGGCCCGCGCCCGGCACCCGCTGCCTGAGCACTACGAGTACCGGATGCGACCGTCGTGAGACGAGCCCCGGCTCTGCTCTTGTCCTCAATCGCCGGGCAGGCTGGAAAATCCAGCCCGTCCGGCGTTGAGGGCCGGGTCCGGGCGGAGCCCGGGGAGTGCCGTCCGGTTCCGGCCGCAGCTGTCACGAACCCGGTACGACCGCCTCACCACCCTGACGTACGGCTCGCACAACCGCGAGGTGCAACGCTTCCAGACCGTCCGGCGGGACCTCGGCAGGGCTGCCGGTGAGCGTGTACCACTCCTCCGCGCCGCTGTACTGGACGCGCACCGTCGCCCGGCCGTCGGGCAGACGGGTGGTGGCGACGGTGAGATCACCGGTGACGACGCCCACCTCCTCGGTCATCGCGCCGCCGGGGCCGGCCGTGACCTCGTCCGCGTATCGCCGCGGCGTCTCCTCGCTCATCAGGCGCACGTGTCCAGCATCGAGTGGAGCTTGTCCTTCTCCGGCTGTGTCACCGACAACTGGTACAGGTGCTTGACGTCCGTCCAGGCGCGGGCGTACGTGCACCAGTAGGCGCTGCTCGGCGGGGACCACTGGTCGGGGGACTGGTCGCCCTTGCTCCGGTTGGAGGCCGCGGACACGGCGATCAGCTGGGAGTGCTCCAGGTCGTTGGCGAACGCCTTGCGCCGGTCCGTCTCCCAGCCGTCGGCCCCGGACCGCCAGGCGTTGGCCAGCGGCACCATGTGATCGATGTCCACCTGTGACGCCGACGTCAGGGTCTTGTCGTCGTAGAGGCTCCTCCAGCTCCCGGAGACCGCCCGGCACTCGTCGTCCTGGCTGACCTCCTGCCCGTCACGCCGCAGCACGATCTCCCGGGTGTCGCATCTGTTGCCCTGCTGCGCCCAGTGCGGGAACTTCGCGCGTGAGTAGCCGTCCATCGAGTGCGGCGCCTCGACGGTCAGCTTCCCGAGCTCGTCGCGGGCGACGGCCGCCGAGGGCGGCTCGGGCATGTCGGCGGGCGCGGCGGCGGCCGGAGAGACCACGACCGGCGCGAGAACGGCGGCCAGCGCGAGGACGATGACGGCGGCCGGGCGCTGGGCGCGCGTGGTGATCATGCGTCAGGAGTACCGGACGGTACTGATGGTGCGGGGCAGGTCACCCGGTTGGTTGCGTGTCACCTCGGGCCGAGGCCCCTCCTGGCGCCGAGGCGCGTCGGAGGGGCCGTCGTCCGGGGCGAGGGGTCAGGCGGACTTGCGGTCGACGTACTCGAAGACCGAGCCGTCCGGGTGGCGGGCCACGAGGTTGCGGCCGATCGGGGTCGCCACGGGCCCTGCGATGATCTCCGCGCCCACGGTCCGGAGATCGGCGTGTGCCTCGTCGACGTCCGTGACGGCGATGGTGGCCGTGATCTTCCGGAGGATCGACAGCTCCTTCTCCGGGCCGCTCATCAGGAAGAAGCAGCCGACCGCCGCGACGTCGACCCCACCGCGCCGGAAGCGCAGCGCCTCGGCGCCCGTCAGCCGTTCGTAGACACCGATCGCCGCGTCGAGATCACCGACACAGACCCGTAGCGAAGTCCCCAGAATGTTCATGGAACAAGGCTAGTTGGCGCACGGGGATCAGGGGGCGGAGCGACCACTTCGCCCCACGCCTCATACCCGGCACAGGAGTTCCCCGTGCAGTACCGCGAACCACGCGTCCTCGTGCCGCCCCCACTCCCGCCAGGCCGCCGCTATGCCTTCGAGCCCCGCCTCGTCCGTATGACCGCCGTCCACCGCCAGTCGCGCGTAGGAGGACGCCACCGTACGGTCGGCCCACAACCCGCTCCACCACGCGCGCTCGTCCTCGCCGGCGTAGCACCAGGCGCTCGCGGTGGCGGTGACGTCGGTGAGACCCGCCCGCCGCGCCCAGGACAGCAGCAGCCGCCCGGCGTCGGGTTCGCCGCCGCCCGCGCGGGCGACGCGCCGGTACAGATCCAGCCAGTCGTCCAGCCCCGGGACGCGCGGGTACCACGCCATGGCCGCGTAGTCCGCGTCCCGGACGGCGACGATCCCGCCGGGGCGGCAGACCCGGCGCATCTCGCGCAGCGCGGCCACCGGGTCGCCGACGTGCTGGAGCACCTGGTGGGCGTGGACGACGTCGAAGGAGCCGTCCGGGAAGTCCAACGCGTGGACGTCGCCGGTCGTGAAGCGGACGTGGGACAGACCGCGCTCCCGGGCGACGGCGCGGGCCCGCTCCAGTACGTCCGCCGCCGCGTCCAGACCGGTCACGCCGCCCTGCGGCACCCGCTCGGCCAGATCGGCCGTGATGGTGCCCGGCCCGCAGCCGATGTCCAAAACCGCCATGTCCGGCCGCAGTTCGGGGAGCAGATAGGCGGCGGAGTTCGCCGCGGTGCGCCAGCTGTGTGAACGCAGGACGGACTCATGGTGTCCGTGGGTGTAGACGGCGGTCTCGTGCGACATGGCGACTCCCTGGGTGTCCGCGGGCCGTGTCCCGCTACCGTAGGCGCTCGTCTCGGATCGCGAGAGTGCCGTCTCGTCATTCGGGCAGCCGGTAGACGACCAGCCCTTCGTTCTCCTTCGCCATGGTCAACGCGTGCGGCGCCGGAGCGATTTCGCCGTCGTACGCCAGGTGCGTCCCGGACCGGATGCCGCTGATGCGCAACTGCCGCGCCCGGGCCGAACCGAGCACCGGCGAATGCTTGAGCGCGCCCGTCAGCGCGGCCAAGAGCAGCCGGGTGCGGGCCAGCCGGCCGCCGTAGACCATACGGACGTCGAGGACCCCGTCGGCCAGGTCGTGACGCCGCACGGGGGCCAGACCCACGCCCCGGTACGTGCAGTTGCCGACGAAGAGCATCCACAGCTGCCGTTCCCGGCCGTCGACCCACAAACGCACCGGCTTGGCCGAGTTCAGCACGTGCACCGCCGCCAGCACCCCGGCCGGCCAGGCCCCGATCCGGGGAGCCCACCGCTCGCGCACCCGCACGAGCTCGGGGTACGCGCCGATGCTGAAGGTGTTGAGGAAATGCTTCGTCGTGTCCGCGTCCGCCCCGTCGTCCGCCGGCGTGAACCGCACCAGGTCGACCGCCACGGCCTCTCCGGTCTCCACGGCCCGGCAGGCGTCGGCCACGGACTCGATGCCCAGGTCGTACGCGAAGTGGTTGTACGTACCGCCCGGCAGGACCGCCAGCGGCAGCCCGTACCGCCGCGCGACGGCCGCCGCCGCGTTGACGGTGCCGTCACCGCCGAAGATGCCGAGCGCCCCGCCGAGCTCCGCCGCGCGGCCGGCCGCCGCCTTCAGCACCTTCTCCAGCGGCTCGCTGTCGTCCTCCGGCCCGCACTCGACCACCTCCGCGAGCGGAAGCACGGCACGCACCTGCTCCGCCACGTCCGTCCGCACCGCCGCCCGCTGACCGGAGCCCGCGTTCGCCACCACGACGAGGCCCTCACCGCCGGGCAGCGCCGGGGCGCTCGCCCGCGGCCGGGCCGGGGGCGCGAGCTGCGCCCGCGTGGGCACCAGCCCCCGCACCGCGAACGCGGCGCCCGCGCCCAGCAGCGCGCCCGCCAGGACGTCCCCGGGATAGTGCACACCGGTGTAGACGCGGGAGAAGCACACCGACGCGGCGATCGGCGCCAGGGCCAGACCCCACGCCGGCTTCTCCAGGGCGACACCTGTCGCGAACGCCACCGCGGAGGCGGAGTGCCCGGAGGGGAAGGACGTCGTGAACGGCTGCCGGGCCAGCTGCCGTATCACCGGCACGGCGTCCAGCAACGGTCGGTGACGCCTCACGGACGCCTTCGCGACGGTGTTGACCGTCGCGGACGCGACAGCCAGCGACGCCACCCCGCGCAGCGCCGCCCGCCGCACGGGCCGCCCGCCCACCACCGCGGCCCCGGCCGCCAGCCCCAGCCACAACGCCCCGTGATCGGCGCTGCGCGACAGCTTGGGCAACACGCGGTCACCTCCGGGCCAATGCCTGCCGGCAACCATTCTGAAAGCTGATCGGTCCCACGTACCAAGTACACGTCGCATGCGCAAACGTGTACCCGGTCCTTGACCATTTCCACCTGGCGTTTCCGCTGCGCGGGGCGGTGTCCGCTGCGCGGGGCTGTTTCGGTGCGGTGTCGGGCCTGCGGGGGCCTGTCACAGCCCCGCGCAGCGGCAACGGCGCCGCACCCGGCAAAGGTCAAAAGCCCGCCGCGCAGCGGTGCCGTCACCCGGCTGACCACGTAGCCCCGCAAGGGACCACCGCATCTGCGAAAGTGGACAAGGGCAGGCCAGCCGGTCGGAGGTACGGATGCGGGCGCAGGCACAGGCGCAAGCGCAGCGGCAAGCGCAAGCGCTTCCCGCTCTCACCGCACCGGAGCGCGGCCTGCCCGTGCTGGCGGAGCTCGCCGCGCGGGTCGCGGAGGCGGCCGGGCGGACCGGGCCGGAGGCCGTCGGGGGCGGGAGCGAGCTGCGGGCCGCCGCCTGTGGGTACTGGGCGCGGCGCGGACTTCCCACCGGCCCCGGTGACGTCATCGCGGCCCCGGGCGCCGAGCCCCTGCTGCTCGCGCTGTTCGCGGCGGCGGGCGGGGACGTGCTGCTGACCCGGCCGTGCGCCGCCGGGTACGGGCCGCTCGCCCGGCTCGCCGGGCGGTCCGCGTACCACGTGCCCGTCACGGCCGAGAGCGGCGGCGTCCCCGATCCGTTCGCGATGCTGGAGACCGTGCGGCGGATCCGCGCCGAGGGCGGCAGACCGCGGGTGCTGCTGTTGTCCGTCGCCGACGACCCCACCGGGACCGTGGCCCCGCCCGAGATCCTGCACGAGGTGTGCGAGGCCGCCGTCGCCGAGGAACTGACCGTCATCAGCGACGAGACGTGGCGCGACACCCGGCACGACCCGCACGGCACCGTCTTCGTCGGGCCGGCGGAGATGATCCCCGGACACGTCGTGGTCCTCACCGACCTCGCGGGGTCCCTCACCCCCACCGCCTGGCCCGCCGCCGTGGCCCGCTTCCCCGCACAGGGGCGCGGGCCGATCCTGCGGGCCAGGGTCACCTCGGCTCTCACCGCCGTACGGGCCGAACTGCCGCCGCCCATCGCCGCCGCCGCGGCCTACGCGCTGGGCGAGCCCCAGCCCATCCGCGCCCGGGCCGCCGCCCTGTCCCACCTCTACGGCTCCCTCGCCGCCGCCGCCCGGGAGCGGCTCTCCGCCGCCGGGGTGCTCTGCCGCCCCCCGCAGACCGGCCCCTATCTCTACGCCGACCTGGGCGAACTCCGTGCGCCCCTGGCGGCCCGGGCCATCACCGACTCCGTCGATCTGGAAACGCACCTCAGCGCGCGGCTCGGCCGCCCCGTCCCCGGCGGTCACCGTTTCGGCGACAGCCCCGACGCCTTGCGGGTCCGGCTGTCCACACCGCCGCTGCTGGGCAGCACCGACGAACAGCGGCAGCGGGCCTTCGATGCGCCTGATCCGCTGGAAGTGCCGGACGTGCGGGCGGCTTTGAGCCTCCTGGGGACGGTCTTCGGCGAGCTCGCCGGTGGCTGACGTCCCGCTGTGCTGTCTGTGCCGCCTGCCGCCTGCCGCCGCTGGCGCCCTGCGGGCGCGTCCTCAAGTGCCGGACGAGCTGAAAGCAGCCCGTCCGGCACTTGAGGACACAGCACAGCATCCCGCGGACGACACCGCCTAACCGGCGGAGCCCCGCCGCAGTCGACGCCACACCGTGGGAGCCGCGCCGACCGCCACCGTCAGGGCGACGGCGGCGACCACGCCCTGCCACGGCCGGGCGAACAGCGAGCCGCCCAGGACGCCGATGACCTGGTACGTGGCCGCCCACGCCAGCGCCGCGGGAAGCGCGCCCCGGGCGAAACGGCGCGCGGGTACCCGCGCGAGCAGACACGCCAGCATCACCGGGATCCGCCCGGCCGGCATCAGTCGGGACAGGACGAGCACCGTCACCCCGTGCTCCTCCAATCCCACCCGTGCCTGCGCCAGCCGCTCGGGCGCCGCCCGCTCACGCAGCCGCGCCAGCCAGCGGGAGCCGCCCCGCGAGGCGACCCCCCGCCGCCCGAGCCCGTACAGCGCAAGGTCACCGAGGAAGGCCGCGCCGGCCGCGACCAGGAAGACCCACAGCAGGGAGAACGGGGAACTCTGGTGGAACGCCACCACCGCCGCCGAACTCACCACCGCGCCCGTCGGCACCACCGGCACCAGCGCACCCAGCACCACCAGCAGGAACAGCGACGGGTAGCCGACCGCCTGCTGCGTCGACTCCGGTGGCACGGCCCGCGTCACCGCCTCGGCCAGTGACCCGATCACACGGCCTCCGTCGGCCGCACCGACTCGCCGTGGGCCAGCCGGTGCACCACCGCCTTCGGCGCCGACCGTGCCGCGAGCCGGACGAACTCCTCGCCCGGTGCGTGGAATTCGTGCGGCCGCACCGCGTCCATGCCGATCGGCCAGTACGTGCCGTAGTGCACCGGCACCGCGCTCGCGGCGTCGAGCAGGGCCAGCGCCCGGGCCGCGCGGCCGGCGTCCAGGTGCCCGTGGCCGAGGAACGGGCCCCAGCCGCCGACCGGCAGCAGCGCCACGTCCACCGGGCCCACCTCGTCGGCCATCGTCTCGAACAGTCCTGTGTCACCGGCGAAATACGTCGTGGCCTCGCCGCGCACCACATAGCCGAGCGCCGGCACCCGGTGCGGCCCGTACGGGCGCCGCCGTCCGTCGTGCTCGGCGTGCACCGCCCGCACCCGCACCGTCCCGACGGTCAGCTCGTCGCCGGGGGCCGCCTCGCTGACCAGCAGGCCCCGGGCGGTGGCCACCTTGCGCAGCCCGGGCACCGCGGCGGGCGCGCCCCGGGGCACCACCAGCCGGGTGCCGGGGGCGAGCCGGGCCAGCGAACCCAGGTGCAGATGGTCGGCGTGCAGATGCGAGACGAGCACGACGTCCGCCACGGCCGCCGCCGCGGGCGGCAGCGCGCCCCGGCGGCGGCGCAGATGCCCGAGCCGCCGGGCGAAGAGCGGGTCGGTCAGTACCCGCACCCCGGAATCCTCCACCGTCGCGGTGGCATGCCCCCACCAGGTGATCTCCACCGGCACCCGGGCACCTCCCCGTATCGCTTCCCACGTCACTTCCGTCACGCGTGTACGCGTCCCGAGCGTAGTTCAGCCGTCCCCGCGCGGGACTTCAGGACCGCGCCTCGACGACATGGACGCACAGCGGCAGCCCGTGCACCGGGTGCGTCGTCTCCCGCTCGCGGCGCATGCCGAGCTTGCGCATGATCTGCTCGGACGCGTCGTTGCCCACGGCGTGGACACTGACGACGCGGGCCAGACCGCGGTCGCGCAACGCGAAGTGCAAAGCCGCACGTGCCGCTTCGGTCGCCAGACCGCTGCCCCAGAACGGGCGGCCGAGCCGCCAGCCCAACTCCACCGCCGGCAGGATCTCCGGCAGGAAGCGCGGCACCGACAGCCCCACGAATCCGGCCAGTTGGCGGCTCTGGCGCACCTCGACGGCGAAGAGCCCGAGGCCCAGCTCCTCCCACTCCCGCTCCCACGCGGCGATCGACTCGGCCGTCTCGGCCCGGTCCCGCACCGAACCGTCCCCGATCCAGCGCATCACCTCCGGGTCGGCGTTGATGGCGGCCATCGCGTCGAGATCGTCCTCGCGCCAGCGGCGCAGCGTCAGTCGGGGGGTGCGAAGGGAGGTCATGCCGCCATCCTGCCCAGCGACGGGACCGAAGCCACGTGAGAGGGGAATGATCTGTGAAGGACGGGGATTGAGAGGGGCGGAGGTGACATCGCCGCCCCGGGGCCGCCCTGCGGCCCGGCCGTCGTCCGTACCACCGCTGTGCCACGCTGGAGGAAAGCCCGGAAGGCCGAAGACCGGGGACCCGGCACCGGCGGCGATCGTGAGGTGAAACGCGTTGCGCAGGCCCCGATGGCGGACCGTGGGCGGAGCCCTGATGAGGGTCGTCGCCGTGTGGGCGGTCAGCACCCTCACCATGCTGCTCCTCGCGGGTGTCCTGCCCGACTTCCGGCTCCAGTCCGCCGACGGCGAGAGCACCACCCGCATCGCGATCACCGCAGCCCTGGGGGCCGGGGCGTTCGGCCTGCTCAGCGCGCTGGTGTGGCCCGTGCTCGTACGGGCCCTGCTGCTCGTACCCGCCTTCGTGCTCGGGCTGCTGGTGTTCTTCCTCAACGGCTCCCTGCTGCTGATAGCCCTGCGTCTGGTGCCCGTCGGCAGCGGCGCGGCCGAGCCGGAGACCGCCGTGGTGGTCGCCGCCGCGATGTCCGCGGCCTCCTCCGCCACCAGCACCTTCCTCGCCGTGCGCGACGACGGGGCCTACCGGCGGCGCCTCGCCCGCCTCGCCGACCGCAAAAGACGCCGCCGGGGCGCCGAGGGCGGCCCCCGGACCACGCCCGGCACGGTCTTCCTCCAGCTCGACGGCGTCGGCCACGACGTGCTCCTGGAGGCCCTGCGGCCGCGCACCGGGGCGGGCGGACGCCGCAGACCGGCGCTGATGGAGACCGTCGCCGGGTGGGTGGCCGACAGCCATCGCCTCACCGCGTGGCGCACCGACTGGTCCAGCCAGACCGGTGCCAGCCAGCTCGGCATCCTGCACGGCACGAACGAGGACGTGCCCGCCTTCCGCTGGTACGAGAAGGAGACCGGCGAGGTGCTGGTCAGCGGGCGGCCCGCCGGCGCGGCCGAGCTCCAGCGCCGGGCGGTGGCCCGCACCCGGGACGGCGGGCTGCTGAGCGCCGACGGCGCCAGCCGCGGCAACCTCTTCAGCGGCGGCGCCGACCAACTCGCCCTCGTACTGTCCGTCGCCGCCCGCCGCGGCAGACACAACCGCTCCCGCTCCGGCTACTTCGCCTACTTCTCCGACCCCGCCAACGCCACCCGCACCGCCGTCTCCTACCTCGCCGAAGTCCTCCGGGAGATCGGTCAGTCCCTGGGCGCCAAGCTCCGCCGGGAGCAGCCCCGCCTCGGCCGCGGCGGGCTCTACCCCTTCGTCCGCGCCTTCGCGACCGTCGTCGAGCGCGACGTCGTCGTCGCCGCCGTCATCGGCGACATCCTCTCCGGGCGCACCGCCGTCTACGCCGACCTCGTGGGCTACGACGAGGTCGCCCACCACTCCGGTCCCCGCGGCCGCGACACCCACCAGGTGCTGCGCGGCCTCGACCGCGCCATCACGCTGATCGCCAAGGTCACCGAGCACGCCCCGCGCCCGTACCGCCTGGTGCTCCTCTCCGACCACGGGCAGAGCCCCGGCGAGACCTTCGCGGCCCGCTACGGCCTGACCCTGGAGGAGCTGGTGCGGGCCGGTCTCGCGCCGGGCGCCGGGCGGGAGCCGGTCGTGCTGGCGTCGGGCAACCTCGGCCTGGTCTCCTTCCCCGACCTGCCCGGCCGGGCGAGCCGGGAGCTGATCGAGGAGCGGCACCCCGGGCTGCTGCGCACGCTCGCCGACCACCCGGGGATCGGCTTCCTGCTCCTGCGGTCCGAGGAGCACGGGCCCGTCGTCCTCGGCCCCGGCGGGGCGGAGCACCGGCTGGACACCGGCGAGGGCGCCGAGGACAGCCCGCTGCGGGCGCTCGGCCCCGGCGCGGAGGAGGCCGTGCGGCGCACGGCGGGCTTCCCGCACACGGCGGACATCATGGTCAATTCCGCCTACGACCCGGCGACCGGCGAGGTGCACGCCTTCGAGGAGCAGATCGGCTCGCACGGCGGGCTGGGCGGTGAGCAGGGCCGGCCGTTCCTGCTGTGGCCGAAGGAGCTGAGCGCGCCCGTCGGGGAGGGCGAGGAGCTGGTCGGCGCGGAGGCGGTGCACCGGGTGCTGCGGCGCTGGCTGCGTGAGGCGAGCGGGCCGCAGGTACCGGTGGATCGAATTCCGGTTCATCGAGGGGTGGCGGACGAATCGCTGCCGATGGGCGATTTGCCTGCACCTTTTGCGGTCGGCGACCCGGGAATGCTTGACAAAACTCAGTGATTTGGCGGAGTGTCGCGCCTCGTTGAACCATGTGTTGTCGCACGACCGGCGATTTCGCCAGCAGGACGAGAGGCGCACCACCCCATGCACGAAACCGACGGCACGTCACGCCGTTTCGGCCTTCCCACCGCCACAGCTCTGGTCATGGGGAACATCATCGGCGGCGGCATTTTCCTGCTTCCCGCCTCGGTCGCCCCGTTCGGGACCGTCAGCCTGCTCGCCTTCGGCGTCCTCACGATCGGTGCGATCGCGCTCGCCCTCGTCTTCGGGCGGCTCACCGAGCGCTTCCCCCGCACCGGCGGCCCGTACGTCTACGCCCGCGAGGCGTTCGGTGACTTCGCCGGATTCCTCTCCGCCTGGTCGTACTGGACGATGACCTGGGTCAGCAACGCCGCGCTGGCGGTCGCGGGCGTCGGCTACGTCCACGTGCTGACCGGTGACGACGGCTCCAAGGCCGGGGACCTGGCACTGGCGCTGGCCATGATCTGGCTGCCCGCGCTGGCGAACCTCGCCGGCACCCGCTGGGTGGGCGCGGTCCAAATGATCTCCACGGTGCTGAAGTTCGTGCCGCTGCTGTTCGTCGCCGTCATCGGGATGTTCTTCTTCGACCCCGACAACCTCGGCTCCTTCACCGAGGGCAACGGCAACTGGACCGGCGGGCTCACCGCCGCGGCCGCGATCCTGCTCTACAGCTACGTCGGCGTCGAGTCGGCCGCGATGAGTGCGGGCGAGGTCCGGGACCCGGAGCGCAACGTGGGGCGCGCCAGCGTCCTCGGCACCATCGGCGCGGCCGTGGTCTACCTGCTGGGCACGCTCGCCGTCTTCGGCAGCGTCCCGCACGACAAGCTGGTCGGCTCCACCGCCCCGTTCTCCGACGCGGTCAACGCGATGTTCGGCGGCGAGTGGGGCGGCACGGTGATCGCGGCCTGCGCCGTGATCTCCATCGTCGGCGCGCTCAACGGCTGGACGCTGATGAGCGCCCAGGCGCCCTACGCGGCGGCCGAGGACGGGCTGTTCCCCGCCGTGTTCGCGAAGAAGCGGCGCGGGGTGCCCACGGCGGGCGTGCTGGCCGCCGCGATCCTGGCCTCGCTGCTGACCGTCATCAACTACACGTCGGGCGTGGCCGGGGTCTTCGAGATCCTGGTGCTGATCACGACGTTCTCCGCGACGGTCCCGTATCTGCTGTCCGCCGCCGCGCAGGTCTACTTCCTGCTGACCGGGCAGCGCGAGAAGATCCGCACGGCCCGCTTCACGCGGGACATGGTGCTCGCCCTGGGCGCGTTCGCCTTCTCCTTCTGGCTGGTCGCGGGCGCCGGATACGCCGCGGTGTACCAGGGCGTGCTCTTCCTCTTCGTCGGCATCCTCGTCTACGTGTGGATCGTGGCCCGTCGGCCTTCGGCTGGTACTGCCGAGGGGCCGGCCGCGGTGGCTCTCCTCGGCTCCAGGCCGCAGCCCGCCCCCGCCGCCTCGGTGGTCAACACCTTCGCCAAGGCGGGCGATGGCCACCAC
>NZ_JBVIQR010000034.1:0-91503 GCF_055576875.1 Streptomyces sp. NPDC033229
CCGCGATCTGGCACAACCACAAGACCGGCCAGCCCGTCATACGCTCCTTGATCGCTTATGACCACTGATCACATCGGAATGACTCGTCTAGGGCGCCGCCGTGGGCGAGTGACCCCGATCACGATGAGGGCGTGTCGGAAATCCTGGCCGTCGAGCGCGCCACGCGCTGAATGGCACCGCCCGCACGGGAGACTTCCCGGGTAGGTGCCAACGGTGACGAACGGATAATCCGGTCGTTACACAGCCCATGAAGATGATCTCGCGCAGTCTCGTTCTGGCCGCCGGAACCGGCATTCTGCTGGCGGTGACTGCACCGGCTCACGCCGCCGACGTTTTGGACCTGGTCGACGCCAAGCGCATCCCCGTATCCGCCCTCTCCTCGGGCAATACCAGTGCTGACGACATCAATGTCGTCAGCATCAAGCCGAACGGCACCGGCCCGTGGGTGAACGGTGTGGTCAGGGAGGTGACGCACCCACAACAGGAGGAGGTAGTGGAGGCACTGCTCGCTACCCTGATCGGCCACGACTACGAGGACTAGGCATTCCGTATCAGCCTGGGGCGTCAGTGGCGGCAGTGAGCTACGAACAGGGTCTGAACGCGCCCGCGCTACGGGGGAGATGGGTGACCTGCTCCGGCCTCGCCCCTCGGCCGGGGACCGCCCGGCCGAGTCATCTCGGAGGGCTGCGCGAAAGACACCCCGATCGCTCCCGCTGACTCGAGGTGATCGCCGACCGCTCTTCCGGCTCCGGGCCCCAGTCGTGAGGGAGCGCCGGTAGCCGCAGGCCGCTCCCGCCTTCAGGTGCCTGCCGCCGGCCCGAGGGGGGGGCGCTCAGCTCGGGCTGAAGCCCACCCGGGCTCGCCAGCTTCTCGGACGCACGGTGCGGCCCGGGCGCCCGCATCCGGGCGGGCGGCACGTCACGCGGCGTCCACCAGCTCCCGCCATTCCCGCACGCCCGCGGGCGCCCCCACGGTCAGGGCTGCGCGACAGTCCTCTTCGATCGGGCACAACATGCACAGGCGCCGGGCATCCCTCTGCGACAGCGGCTCGTGGTCTTCCGGAAGGCCGCAGCAGGCCGCCTCACTCCACATGATCGGGCGCGCGAGCGAGTTGCCCTCGTGATGCCACAGGCCCAACCCCATAACCCGCTGCCCGGCCGCGAGGTCGTCCGCCTCCCAATCGCGAGGTTGCTGCGCGAGCGCAATAATGCGCTGCCGGTCTATCACGTTGCCTCTTCGTCCCCAGTCGGCGCTGCGCCGGGCAGCACCGGAAACCCAATCTTGCTTCGCGCAAGTAATTAGCCGTGCGCTACTTTCCGGCGGCACCGCCGGTGACTATGTATACGTCATCCCGCAAGGCTGGAATCCCATATTTCACCAGGCGCAATATGGGGCGTGGCGAACAAGATCAAAGTGCGTCAGGCGCAACTATGGGGAGGCCGATCATGATCGAAGTGCGCCACGCGCAATTTGAGAAAGACGCCCCCGGAGACCGCTTAATGTTTGCCGCGAAGCAAGCAAGCGAGAGGCGGAGTACAGGTGCGAGCAATCATGGCGCGGAACGCCGGCGGGCCGGAGGTGCTAGAGCCTCACGACTACGTTGAACCTGAGCCGCTCGCGGCGCACGAGCTGGTCAGCGTCGTGCTGGCGGGCGTCAACTCCGCCGACGTCCTCATGAGGGAGGACTCCTACGTCTCCCCCCTCAAGTTCCCCTTCGTGCCCGGCAGGGAACTGGTCGGGTACACGCGCGACGGCCAGAGGATCGTGGCGCTCACGAGCGAGGGTGCCTACGCGGAAAAGGCCCTGGTGCACCAGGGGCTTCGCTGGGAAATCCCGGACGGAGTAACGGACGAACAAGCCCTGGCGCTGGTGGTAGACGGCCAGTCGGCCTGGCACATGCTGACCACCGTGCTCAAGATCCAGTCCTACGAAAAGGTACTCATCCCGTGCGCCGCGAGCCCGCTGGGCACCTTCGCCATTCAGTTCGCCAAGCTGCACGGCTGCCTGGTCGTGGCCATGGACGACGACGAGGAGAGGCTCCAGATCGCCCGCGACCTCGGCGCCGACGCTGTAGTGGACTCCTCCAAGATCGAGGGCCTCGCGGACCGCATCCGCGCCGCAGCCGACGGGCCAGTCGATGCTGCTCTGGAGTTGGTAGGCGGGCGGCTGTTCACCGCCACCCTGGACGCTCTGTCATTCCGCGGGCGCATGGTCATCGACGGCTGTTCCTCGCGTGAGCAGGAAAACGTCAAGAGCAAGCTGATGTTCGGGACCAAGCAGCTCAACGGCTTCTGGCTCCCTGACCTTCTGCGCAACCTCTTCGCCGTCGAGCAGACCATGCAGATGCTCTTCGACGCGGTCGAGTCGGGTGCCGTGAAGACCCCCACCAGCCGTCGCTACATGCTTGAGCACGCGAACCTCGCCCACGAGGCCCTGGACGCCCGCATGCCCGGCAAGGTATTTCTCGATGTAGCAGCCATCAAGTACTACTACTGAAAGTCGATCAAGCTACCGCGTAGTAATCTGTGCAGGATGTCGGGAGACCGGCGGGAACGGAAGAGAAAGAATGCTGTGGCCTCGGGAGTGTGACGCAGCTCGTGCCTGAGGACGATTTTGAGCAGCATCGCCACCAGCTCTGAAGAAGAGCTCGCAGAGACCGGTGAAGAGCCCGCAGAGGCTGAAGACGAGATCACAGCACAAGACAAAGTCTTCACTGTCCTTTGCGCCTTTGGCAGGCTCCCCGGCGAAGCCCACAAGCTCGCCGAAATCACCAAGGAATCCGGCCTCGACAGGTACACGGTACTTCGAGCGATGAAAGCCGGTCGCAAACGCGGCGTCTTCGAGAAGGTCGGCCACGGCCGATACCGACTCGGAGCGGCCCTCGCCATGCTGGGCATGCAGTCGACGACGGCTCACACCCCCGACCCCATCGCCGTCGACTCGGTCCTGAAGTCCCTGAGCCAGGAGACAGGCGGCCTGGCGAGCTACTACTCAGCAGCCGGCAACCACCGCTTCTGTTTGGCTTTTGTCCCCAGCCAGCAGCACAAGATGGAACGCGACTGGCTGGAGATGGTGCACCGCAGCCGATCGCTGCGCACCTGCGCCTCAGGGCGGGTCATCCTCGCCCATTCCCCGCTCTACATCCGCACCAAAGTCCTCACGGAGCCGATCCCCGACGGGGCCAGCCCCGGAACGCTCGACTCAGCCGCACTGGAAGCCTCCTTGGAAGACGTACGGAAACGGGGCTATGCCATTGGCCGCGAAGAGTGCGTAGAGGACTGGGACTCCATAGCCGCACCCGTCCTGAGCGGCCAACTCATCTGCGGCGCAGCACTCCTGCGCCTTCCCTCGAAGGCCATGCCGACCGACCTGACGCCCTTGATCCGTGCGACCTTGACCGCAGCCGCCGAACTCTCCCTGCTCTGCGCCTAGCGTGTTCGCAAAAGGCCGTTCCCCGCAGCGGGGAACGGCCTTTTGCGAACACGCGATCAGACGGCCGCGTCAGACCGCACTGCTCTCCGCTTTGGCAGCCTGGCCTTCGTGGCGCGCACGGTCTTCGCAGGCTTGCGCCAGACGATATTGATGCGGTCGCCAGGTGCCGAGCCGCGGCCGCGACGACCAGGGAGCACCCGAATCGTCTCCATCTCCAGGCGGATCAGAGCCCGGCGGGACGCGATCGGCGCTGTCTCCCACCACCTGATCAAATCATCCACTCCGCCCGAGGGCACGCTTACCACCATCTGATCCAGGAACCAGATGCGCGTCTGCGCGTCCTTCACCTGCTTCTGCAGAGCCTTCCGCGCCGCCTCATGCGCCGCCGCGCTCAACACCTTCTCCTGGCGCAGCTCCCGCAAGCGCACACCTTCGGCCTCGGCGTCCTTGACGAACGCCTCAAGCCTTCCCAACTCGTCCTTAACGTCGCCCAGCAGAGCCGCAATCCGCTCCTGGGCCTTGGGCCGCAACAGCTCAGCGAGGACCTGCTCTGTCACCGGCTCCTCAAGCCGCTCGGCGGTGATGGAAACCCCGCCGCACGACGTGCCGTTGGGTCCCGGAGCCGGACAGCGGTACTGGGGCGGACCTCCCACCTTCACCCGGTTGGAGACCATCGCGTGGCCGCACCGGTCACACGAGGCCGCCTCGCCGGTCAGGAGGTATTCATACGGGTCGGCCGGTTCCTCCGGCGCAGGCCTCTTGAGCGCGGCGAACAGCGCCAGGAGCTTGCGGCGCTCCGCGACGGAGAGAATGATCTCCGCCCCCTCGATCGGCTCGCCATCCTTGTCGAGGCCCGCCAGCTGAGGGTGGGAGAGCGCCTTGATCAGACCCTCGGTGCGCCACGGGTTTCCCAGGGTCGTGCGGTAGCCCTGACTGTTCACCCAGGCGTTCACGTCGGCGGGCTTCTCACCAGCAAACAGACGTGAGGCGGCCAAGCGGAGAGCCCGAGCTTCCGCAGGGATCACCGCGCCAGCTTTGAACCCATACAGCCGCGCGCCCATGTACTTCTCCATCCAGCAGGAGCCAGCCACCTCCTGCCAGGCGGCTCTCCAGCTCCGAATAGGTAATCTACCTGGATTGGATTGCCAACCTTTCCATACCTGGGGCGCCAGCCATGCAGATGGGGTGAAAGGTGCACGTCAGGCCACATGTACCCCGTGGGGTGTGACGTATCTCGCAGCAACAGTGATCCAGTTCCGCCGAAAGGCGTCAGACCTGGGAGGGGCCGGGGGTGTCAGGCCCCTCCGTGCTGCGAATAGGTGATCGTCCAATTGGCTACGGATGCACGCCCAACACCTTCCACAGCGAAGCCGTGGCTACCTTCCGTATCTCTCCGACCATGAACGTCTGGGCAGGAAACTTCCCCGCCCGCACCAGCTTGTACGCCGTATCCCGGCTCACGCCCAACGCCCGTGCCGCCGTCACCACGCTCACCGCAGTCGGCAGTCCCCGAAGCTCCTCCAGCGACATCCCGCCACGCTCACTAACAAGCACAGCAGCCTGGCCCACAGAAGACGACAAAGGTGGTCACATCCCTCTTCCCCGCGCCACCTGACCGGAAGGATACGGCCTCGAACGGCAAAAAACGTTCGTTACAGCAAGATGCCGACACGCAAGACAAACCCAGCTACCCCAGGGGGATGCGTGTTCGACGGAAGTACCTACAAGCGGTGCGCCTGCAAAGAGCCAGTCCTGGACACGACCGGCACACCGGTCCTCGGCGCCGACGGCAAACCGAAGACCCGGCAGATCGGCTCCGACTGCAAGCTCCTCAAACGCAGCAACCACGGCACCTGGTACTACTACGTCAAACTCCCCGACGGCCCCGGCGGCAAGCGCCGCCGCCCCCGCAAGGGCGGCTTCAACACCCAGGACGAGGCCAAAAAGGCAGGCCAGAAGCTCTGGGATGAAGACAGAGCCGGCCAGGACGTCGACTCCAAGGAGACCGTCGCCCAGTACCTGCGCCGCTGGTTCAACAAGCGAGTCGACCTCAAGCGCAGCACCCGCAGCGACTACGAGGACATCCTGGAAAAGGTCTTCATCCCCGCCCTCGGCCACATGCTGATGCGCGACCTCCGCACCCGGCACATCCAAGAGGTCTTCGCAGCCATCTGGGCCGAGAACGAGATACGGGAGAAAAACCGCCTCGCCGCCCAGCAGGCCAAAGCCGCCTGCGACGCCGCACACAAAGCGTGGCGCAACGCTGGCCGGCCCCGGCCGCCAGAGCTCCGCGAACGCTGGAACGCAGCCCGCGCCGCCCTCAAGGAAGCCCGCACCAAGCCGCGCCAGGACACTGGCCCCGGGCGGCAGCTGAAATTCCTCAAGACCCTCTCCGGAGCCCTCAAGGCCGCCGTCGCCGAGAAGCTGATCACCGAGAACTGGTGCGACGGCGTCGTCCTGCCCACCTACGAGCGCCCCGAGGCACTGGTATGGACCGACGAACGCGTCGCGCGCTGGAAAGAGACCGGCGAGAAGCCCTCTCCCGTCATGGTGTGGACCCCCGAGCAGACCGGCCGCTTCCTCGACGAGGTGGTCGAGCACCCGCTCTACCCCATGTGGCACCTCCAGACCTTCCGAGGCACCCGCAGAGGCGAAAGCTGCGGCCTGCCCTGGACCGAGACCGACCTCACCACCGGCATCATCCGCGTCGCCGAACAACTGGTCACCGACTCCAGCTACGAAGTCTGGGAAGACACCCCCAAATCCCGAAGCGGCAAACGCACCCTGCGCCTCGACACCGCCACCCACCAACTGCTCATCGCCGTACGCGAGCACCAACAGGCCCGCCGTATCGAACACGAGAAGGCGGGCACCTGGGTCAACAGTGGTCTCGTCTTCACCCAGGACAACGGCGCGCCGTACCACCCCGACTACGTCTCCCAGGTCTTCGACCGGATCCTCAAGCGCCTGGGCCTCCCACCCATCCGCCTCCACGACCTGCGCCACTGCGCCGCCTCGCTCAGCCTCGCGGCTGGCCTGTCCATGAAGGCCATCCAGGTGCTACTCGGCCACAGCTCCTACAGCCTGACCGCCGACACGTACACCTCGCTGATGCCCCAGTTCGAGCAGGCCGCAGCCGATGCCCCCCTGGAACTTGTGCCCCGGCAGGCTGTGTCCGCCCAGAGCCCCGAGCCGCCCAAGCCTTTGCTGATGCTTGTCCCCACCGATCCCGAGCCTGTCCCCACTGGGCCGCTCGCTGTCCCCACCGAGGAGGCCGCCGTCCCCACTGCGGCAGCAGCCTGACAGCGTGTCCCCACCCTGTCCCCATCGGGGGACAAAAAGGACCCCCGGACTGAGTCCGGGGGTCCTTCTCAATACCTTTTGCCTGGTCAGGCAATGTGCCCCCGGGCAGATTCGAACTGCCGACACCCGCTTTAGGAGAGCGGTGCTCTATCCCCTGAGCTACGGAGGCGGGGCCGCCGTCAGTGTAGCGGGTGGTGGGGTGGGCGGGTCAGGGTGCCGGGCATCTTGGCGGTGGGGTCATACCCGGCGGGGGCGAGGGGTGGTCGTCAGGGTTACCTGCCAGTTGCCCGCCTCGTCCTGGCCCAGGACCTCGACGGTGACGCCGGCCGCCGCGCAGCGCTGGCCCGCCACGTAGGTCGCGTCGCTCAGGGACGCGTTCACGTTGGGGTCCTCGGTGTAGCAGCCGGGGCTGTGCGGGGTGGCGTCCGAGGTGCGGATCGGGCCGGAGCCGGTGCGGATGTCCGAGGCGATGGTGGTGACGAGGACGCCGGGGCGGCAGACCGTGTGGTCCAGGAGGCCGGGGGTGCGGGCTTCGAGGGTGATGGCGCGGGTGGGGGAGAGGGGGACGACGACCAGTTTGGGGCCGCCGTCGACCGAGGTGGGGGTGAGGGTCAGGGTGCGGGTGCCGGGGGTGTCGACGCAGTGGACCTGGTCGGGGGCCAGCCAGCCGAGCTTCCACTTGTGCCAGGCCAGGAAGTCGTTGGACGGGCCCCAGTCCTCGTCCATGAGGTCCCAGTGGCCGACGGGGGTGTCCAGCGGGTTGTTGTTGCGGGCGTAGTAGAGGTCGGGGAGGCCGAAGCTGTGGGCGTTCTCGTGGTTGAGGACGCGGTAGGGGCTGTTGCCGGTCTGGCTGCTCCAGATGAAGGAGACGTTCTTGAAGTGGGCGCCGTCGTCCGCGCGCAGCCCGGTGGGGGTTCCGGCGAAGGTCACGGACCGGACGTCCTCGATGGCGGGCGGGCCGGCGTTGGCCGTGGCCAGGACGTTGATGAGGTCGAAGTGCCGGAAATCGACGGTGTGGTCGACGGCGGCCAGGATCTCGCGCGAGATGGCGTGGTAGCCGTCGTCGCGGTCCACGTCGAAGGGGGCGCCGCGTTCCAGGCCGTACGACTCGTAGGGGTGTGACATGCGGATCCAGCGCAGGACCGGGGTGGAGCGGTAGTCGAGCCGGCCGTAGGAGCTGGCGCGGTAGTAGTCGGTGACGGCCGGGAAGAACTCGGCGTAACGCTGCTGCGGGGGCACCTGGGCGGGGGCGTCGGGGAAGTCGATCAGGAAGGTGACGGCCCGGACCGTGCCGCTGGACCGCGCGTAGCCGCGGGGCGTGTGGGAGCCCTCGGACACGTCGTCGGTGACCGTGGTGAGCGCGCAGGGGCCGGAGGGGAGCCGGCCCGTCATGTCCGGGGCGTGTTCGGCGGTGTCCGCCCCGGAGACGGCCGGGGGCGCGTCCGCCTGGGAGGGCACGGGTGAGGTGAGCGCCAGTGCGGTGATCACCATGACCACCATGGCCAGGGATTTCATGTCGGTCACCTCCGTGGCGCATGCGACCCGCGACCCGGGTGCTCTCTGTGTCCACCCTGTGCCGCTGCGTGTTCGGCCGCCCGCTGGAGTGCGGCAGATGGGGCATGGGTGGCCACCGGGCCGGGTGAGGTGCACGTCACAACCGGAGGTGAAATATCCGGGGAGGATCTCCCCGTTTAACGAAGCGTTCCCGTGAAACGGGGAACTTCTCCCCGGTTACCTGAACCGGATCGGAACCCGAATCGAAAGGAGTGCCCGCCGTGGCAGCACCGCAGCCCCGCCTCCGTGCCGACGCCCTGCGCAACCGGGAGCGGATCATCGCCGCCGCCCGCGAGACGCTCGTCGAGCACGGGGCCGATGTCCACCTCGATGAAATCGCTCGACGGGCCGGGGTCGGCAATGCCACGCTGTACCGGCACTTCACGGATCGCTATGAGCTGATCCACCATGTCACCCTCTCGGTGATGGCCCGCATCGCGGAACAGGCCGAGACTGCACGAGCTGAGGAGCCCGATGCTTTCCTCGCGTTGAGGCGCTTCGTCCATGCCGCGGCCGACGAGCGCATCGGTGCGCTCTGTCCGTTGCTCGCCGACGGCGTCGACCATGAGCACCCGGACCTGGTCGAGGCCCGTGACCGACTCGAGCGTGACACCGAGGCGTTGATGGCCGCGGCCCGCGCTGCCGGGCAGTTGCGCGACGACATCGCGGTCGGCGACCTGATGGTGGCGCTCACTCAGCTCACCAGGCCGTTGCCCGGTAGCGGCTGTGTGAACTTCGATCAGTTCGTGCACCGGCATCTCCAGCTGTTCCTGGACGGGTTGATGGCACCGGCGCGTTCCCGCCTTCCCGGCTGCGCCGCGACCTTGCAGGACCTGCGCCATAAGTAAGCACCCGCAAGTAAGCACCCGCGTCATGGCTGGTTCCGTCCGGTACGGCAGCCGGACCGTGCCCCTTATGGCCGTGTCTCTCCGGACCGTGCCGTCCGCAGCCACGACCACCTTTGGCAGCCACGACCGCCTTTGACTTCGCCTCACCCCCCTCCTCGTACCGCCCTTCGCACCGTTTAGGCAGGCCGTTCCATGCAAGACTCCGCCACCACTCCTGACCCCAGGCGCTGGAAAGCGCTCATATTCATCGCCCTCGCCCAGCTGATGGTCGTCCTCGACGCGACCATCGTGAACATCGCGCTGCCCTCCGCCCAGGACGACCTCGGGATCTCGGACGGCAACCGGCAGTGGGTCATCACGGCCTACGCCCTCGCCTTCGGCGGACTGCTGCTCTTCGGCGGCCGGGTCTCCGACCTGTGGGGCCGTAAGCGCGCGTTCGTCGTCGGTCTGATCGGCTTCGCGGCCGCCTCCGCCCTCGGTGGTGCCGCGGTCAACACCGGGATGCTGCTGGGCGCCCGCGCACTGCAGGGTGTCTTCGGCGCGCTGCTCGCGCCGGCGGCGCTGTCGCTGCTCGCCGTGCTGTTCACCGAGGCGAAGGAGCGCGCCAAGGCGTTCGGCATCTTCGGTGCCATCGCCGGTGCCGGTGGTGGCGTCGGCCTCATCCTCGGCGGTCTGTTCACCGAGTACCTGAACTGGCGCTGGACGTTCTTCGTGAACATCCCCTTCGCCGTCGTCGCCGCGCTCGGCGCGATCGCCGTGATCCACGAGCCCGCCGGCAGCCGCAACCCCTCGAAGCTCGACGTCCCCGGCGTCATCCTGGCCACCCTCGGCCTGGTCTCGCTCGTCTACGGCTTCACCCGCGCCGAGTCCGACGGCTGGACGTCCGGCATCACCATCGGCCTCTTCGTCGCCTCGGCGGTGCTGCTGTCCGCCTTCCTGGTCGTGGAGAAGAAGGTCAAGGCCCCGCTGCTGCCGCTGCGCGTGCTCACCGACCGCAACCGGGGCGGCGTCTACGTCTCCCTCGGTCTCGCCGCCATCGCGATGTTCGGCCTGTTCCTCTTCCTGACCTACTACCTGCAGGTCGTCCGAGGCTACTCGCCGGTCAAGACCGGTCTCGCGTTCCTGCCGATGATCGCCACGATGATCGCCGGTTCCACGCAGATCGGTGCCCGGCTGATGACCCGCGTCCCGGCGCGCTGGCTGATGGGCCCGGGCTTCCTGCTCGCGGCCATCGGCATGGTGCTGCTCACGCGGATCAGCCTGGACAGCTCGTACACCTTCGTCGTCCTGCCCGGTCTGCTCATGATGGGCCTCGGCATGGGTACGGCTTTCATGCCGGCCATGAGCCTGTCCACGCACGGCGTCCAGGCCCGTGACGCCGGTGTCGCCTCCGCGATGGTCAACACCTCGCAGCAGGTCGGTGGCGCCATCGGTACCGCGCTGCTCAACACCATCGCCGCCAGCGCCACCACCGCCTACATCACGTCGCACAAGGCGGGCGCGGACAACCCGAAGCTGCTCCAGCTGAACTCGATGGTGCACGGCTACTCCACCGCGATCTGGTGGGCCGCCGGTCTCCTCACGCTGGCCGCGGCCGTCGCGGTCGCCTTCGTCAACGCCGGTCACCAGGGCGGCCCGTCGGCCTCCTCCGGTGCGGGTGCGGGCGACGGTGTCGGCGAGAGCGTCGAGAAGATCCCGGTCATGGCGCACTGAGTCCCTGACGCACTGAGTGTCCGACTGAGTCCTACCGGGTGGGCATCGGTTGATCCCCACCCCGCAGGGCCCCGGGCACAGGCAAGGCCCCTCGCCGTCACGGCGGGGGGCCTTCGCGTTGCCCGGCGGTCCTGCGACGGGCCGGGGTGGCTAAGCGCATCAGCGGGTCCACGGGAGGTCGCCGCCCTCGGGCTGGAGGCCTGCCTGGATGGTCCGGCAGATGTCGCCGAGCTGGGCCACCTGCTGCGGCGTGAGACGGTCGAAGATGGCCGCCCGGACGGCGGCGACATGGCCGGGGGCCGACCTCTTCAGCATCTCGTACCCCTCGTCCGTCAGAACGGCCAGCTGGCCGCGCTTGTCGGAGGGGCAGTCCTCGCGCCGGACCCAGCCGTTCTTCTCCAGGCGGGCGACCGCGTGCGAGAGCCGGGAGCGGGTGATCTTGGCGTCCTGGGCGAGCTCGGTCATCCGGAGCCGGTGGCGGGGCGCCTGGGAGAGGTGCACCAGCAGGCCGTAGTAGACGTGCGGCATTCCGGCGTCGCGCTGGAGCTGACGGTCGAGATGATCCTCGAGGAGCGTCGTGGCGTGCAGGTACGCCCGCCAGACGGCCTGCTCCTGGTCGCTGAGCCAGCGGGGCTCGGGCGGGCCCCCCGCAGATTGGTTGGTCATGCCATCCACTGTGTCATCCGTGCTTCCTCCGAAGCGAATGCTTGAAGTTTCAATGATGTGGGTCTAGGGTTCAGGGGTAGAGGTTGATAGTTCAAGTATGAGCACTCTGGAGGGTCCATGCCGGCCACCGCGACCCCGACCGGCGGGCGGATGCCCGCGCTCTACCTGTCCCACGGCGCGCCACCTCTCGCCGACGACGAGCTGTGGACCGGCCAGCTCGCCGCCTGGTCCGCCGGGCTGCCCCGGCCCACCGCCATACTGATGATCTCCGCTCACTGGGAAGAGGCCCCGCTCGCCCTCGGTGCGACGGAGACGGTGCCGCTCGTTTACGACTTCTGGGGCTTCCCGGAGCACTACTACCGCGTCCGGTACGCCGCCCCGGGCGCCCCGGAGCTGGCCGAGCGGGTGCGCAAGACGCTGCGCGGCGCCGGTACGCCCGTGCAGGACATCCCGGACCGGGGTCTCGACCACGGCGCGTATGTGCCACTGGTGGAGATGTACCCGGGCGCCGACATCCCCGTGCTCCAGGTGTCCATGCCGACGCTCGACCCGCGGCGGCTGATGGAGATCGGACGCAAGCTGGCACCGCTGCGGGACGAGGGGGTGCTGATCGTCGGCAGCGGGTTCTTCACCCACAACCTGGCGGCGCTGCGACACGCGGGGTCCGAACCGCCCGCTTGGTCGGCGGAGTTCGACGCGTGGGGGCGCGAGGCCCTGGACGGGCAGGACGTCGACGCGCTGCTGGACTTCGAGAACAAGTCCCCGGCAGGGCGCCTGGCGCACCCGCGCACCGAGCACTTCGCCCCGCTCTTCGTCACGTTGGGCGCCGCCGAGGACGAACTCGACCGGCAGCGCGCCGTCATCGACGGATTCTGGATGGGGCTCGCGAAGCGCTCGGTGCAGTTCGGGTAGAGCCCGTCCGGCGGCGGGTCTTCGGCTGCGGGCCGCGTCGTCCGCACCACCGCTGCGCGGCGGTGTCCTCAAACGCCGGACGGGCTGCTGTGTCCTCAAGCGCCGGACGGGCTGGTCGGCTGAGCTCGGCCAACCAGCCCGGCCGGCGTTTGAGGGCGCGCCCGCAGGGTGCTCGCCACCGCAGGCGGACCCGCTGCCTGCCGGCCAGGCCTCAGTGCTCGTGCATGTAGAAGACGTAGTACGAGACCACGGCCATCGCCCCGCCCAGGAAGAACCCGAACAGCGAGGCGCGCAGCACCGAGACCTGGGTGAGGCTGTAGAGGAAGCCGAGGCTGATGCCGAACAGTGCGCCGAACGCCGCGGCCCTGACCTCGGCGATCATCTTGGCCCGTTCCTTGATCAGTACGTATCCGGCGCCCATGGCGACCAGCCCCGCGACGAGGCCGATCATCCAGGCGCGCAATGTGGAGGCGCCGTTGTCGTCGGCGAGGAAGACGGTGTACAGACCGAGGACGACGCCGCCGGTGACGGGTACCGCCCAGGCGGACCGGGATGTGCGGTGCGAAATCCCGGTGACCGGACCCGGGCCTTCGTGACGGTGGTGGCCTGGCAGGGCCGGGTGCGTCGGCATGGCGGGCTCCTTTGCTTCTTGTCTCTCTCGCCCCACCCCTTCCCACCAGGGCACACCCGCGTTCGGGCGGCGGCAACTCGATCACGGGTGGCCGACGGGGCCCCGGCGTCGAGCGGTCGCGGTGAAGAATCCGGCTTTCCGGGACTTCCTGGGCAACCGGAGCGCGGTACGGGCCGTCTTGTGGGGTAGGAGAGCCGCCAGTGGCGGCACTCCTCCGGCGTCAGTCGGTGTTGATCGGCTCCGGTGTCGGTGTTGATCGGCGTGAGCCCGTGAGATCCGGTTAAACGGAGTGGTGTCGAAGGTGACGGCCGTCTCACGGACCCGGCGGTGACAGCGGTTCGCGGGGGGCGGTGACAGCGGTGGGGTCGGCCTCGGGACCGGGTCTGACCTGCGCTTCCGTTGGCTCCGGCAGCGGCTGCCCACCCTCTGCGGCCGGACAGGGTACTGCATGATCAGAAAAATGAAGAAGACTCGCGGGAATTCTGTCCGGATTCCAGTCGTTCTTTCCATCGGATGGGGCACCCGAGAAGAGGCTGTATCTCTCGGGTCTCCCGGGCCCTCCCCGGTTTTCCGGGGCGCTCTCCGGGGGTCCCACCGTCCCGCGACCGACTCATCGCAAGGGAGCACGCATGGCAACCCGTGCCGTCGCCCGCCGTCAGACCGCCGACAAGGGGCCTGACAGGGCAAGCAGTGTTCGCGCCGTAGGCGGGGAGATCGCCGACCGCGACCTGGTCGGCATGTACCTCGACGAGATCGCGCGTACACCCCTGCTCGACGCCGCCAAGGAAGTGGAGCTGTCCCAGACCATCGAGGCGGGCGTCTACGCCCAGCAGCTCCTCGACGGCCTCGTGGAGAGCCCCGACGGCGATTCCGCGGCCGCGTCCGCGTCCCGCGAGGAGCTCGAGGCGATAGCCGCCGAGGGTGCCCGCGCCAAGGACGTCTTCATCAAGTCGAACCTGCGCCTCGTCGTGGCCGTCGCCCGTCGCTACCCGCGCAGCGGGTTGCCGCTCCTGGATCTGATCCAGGAAGGCAACGCCGGCCTGGTGCGCGCGGTGGAGAAGTTCGACTACGCCAAGGGGTTCAAGTTCTCCACGTACGCCACGTGGTGGATCCGCCAGGCCATCACGCGGTCCATCGCCGACCAGTCCCGGACGATCCGGCTGCCCGTCCACCTGGTCGAGGAGCTGGGCCGCATCCGCCGGGTGCAGCGCGAGTTCAACCGGGAGAACGGCCGGGACCCCGAGCACGCGGAGATCGCCGCCGAGCTGGGCTCCACGCCCGAGCGCGTCGGTGACGTGCTGGACTGGGCCCGCGACCCCGTCAGCCTCAACATGCACGTGGACGACGAGGGCGAGACCCAGTTCGGTGACCTGCTGGAGGACACCTCCGCCGTGTCCCCGGAGCAGTCGGTGCTCACGCTGCTGCGCAGCGAGGAGCTGGAGGATCTCATCAGCCGTCTCGACCACCGCACCGCGTCGATCATCAAGGCGCGCTACGGCATCGAGGACGGGCGGGAGCGCACGCTGACCGAGGTCGGCAAGCAGCACGGCCTCACCCGTGAGCGGATCCGGCAGATCGAGAAGCACGCGCTGCTGGAGCTGAAGAAGATGGCTCACGACACTGGTTTCGACGCGGCGGCCTAAAAGGGCATATCCTGGGCATAACCCCATAGACCGGGCCCCGGCGCTACCCCCCCTGCGTCGGGGCCCTTCCCTTGTCTTTCTCGTCCCTGCCCATCCGGCCTCGTCCCCTCCCTTGCGGCCTGTGTCTTTTCGGGGCCCCGCGCCACAGCGCCCGTACGGCGGTGTGCGCGGCCGTGTCCGCCGTTCTACGGTCTACGGGCATGACGGCGGGTCCGACGGCGGGTTCGCGAAGCCGGGCGGGGTGCCCCGCCGGGGCGCACGGGTCATGGCCCTGTCGCACCCGCCGCCGCGCGGCTGATGCGGGCGCCCAGGTCACGCAGATGGTCCACCAGCTCGGGCGGCTCGTGTGCCTCGAACTCGCAGTCGATCAGAGCGAGCCGGAAGGCCACCCACTCCAGCGTGTCCGCGACCGTGGCGTCCAGTCGGCAGGTGTTCTCGTCGATCGGCACCGGCGTGCCGAGGGACGACTGCAACCGGGCCGCGACGAACGCGGCGGGCGCGTGCAGCGTCGCCACCACCCGGTAGGTCGGCTGGAGGCGGGAGAGGGACCGGCTCATGAACTCGGCGGCGTTCGCCGCCGGCAGCTCGCGCGGTGTGAAACGCGCCCCGGTGGCGAGCGGCTCGCTGACCCGGTCGACGCGGAAGGTCCGCCAGTCGTCACGGTCGATGTCGTACGCGACGAGGTACCAGCGGCGCCCGGTGCTGACCAGCTGGTGCGGCTCCACCAGCCGCCGGGTCCCGGTCCCGTCGCCCTTGCGGTAGGCGAAGCGCAGCCGCTCGTGCCCGGTGGCGGCCGAGGCCATCACCGTCAGCGTGCGCGGGTCGACGCTCGCACCGTCACCGCCCACGAGCGGCACCGTCGCGGCCTGGAGGGCGGCGACGCGGTGCCGCAGCCGGGACGGCAGGACCTGCTCCAGCTTGGCGAGGGCCCGTACGGACGCCTCCTCGATGCCGTCCACGGCATGGCCGGCACCGGCCCGCAGGCCCACGGCGATGGCGACGGCCTCCTCGTCGTCCAGGACGAGGGGCGGCATGGCGGCCCCGGCGGCCAGCCGGTAGCCGCCCTCCGCGCCCATCGACGCCTGTACCGGATATCCGAGGTCCCGCAGCCGCTCGATGTCCCGGCGGATCGTCCGTGAGCTGACCCCGAGCCGCTCGGCGAGCTCGCTGCCCGGCCATTCGCGGGGCGTCTGGAGCAAGGAGAGGAGATTCAGCAACCGTGCCGGTGTGTCGCTCATGACACTCAGCTTCGCAGGGATGTGGGACACAAGATGTCCTACATGGAAGTTAGCGTCCTCGACGTCCCCGGAAGAGAAGTGCCAGGAAAGGCCGTACAGCAATGACCACCGATTCGCCGCCCGTCGACCGCCGCCGCTGGCTGGCACTCGCGGTGGTGATGACCGCGTCCTTCATGGACCTGGTCGACGTCACCATCGTCAATATCGCGATGCCCAGCATCAAGCGCGACATCGACGCCTCCTTCAGCGCCTTGCAGTGGCTCAGTGAGGGATACGCGCTCGCGTTCGCCATAGGCCTGATCACGGGCGGCCGGCTCGGTGACATCTACGGCCGCAAGAAGGTCTTCCTGTTGGGCATGGGCGGGTTCACCCTCGCCTCGATGCTCTGCGGTGTCGCGGCCGACCCGCAGATCCTGGTGGCCTCGCGGGTGCTCCAGGGCGCCATGGGCGCGCTGATGGTGCCTCAGGTGCTGTCCATCGTGCACGTGACCTTCCCCGCCCACGAGCGCGGCAAGGTCTTCGGGATGTTCGGCGCGATCATGGGCCTCGGCGCGGTCTCCGGCCCGCTGCTCGGCGCGCTGCTGACCCAGTGGAACCTCTTCGGCCTGGAGTGGCGGCCGATCTTCCTGATCAACGTGCCCGTCGGCATCGCCGGACTGCTCCTGGGCCGTCACTTCATCACGGAGTCCAAGGCCCCCAAGGCGCTGCGCCTGGACCTCGTCGGCGTGGCCCTGGCCAGCGTCGCGCTGCTGATGCTGCTCTACCCGCTGACCCAGGGCCGGGAGCACGACTGGCCGCTGTGGGGCTTCGTCTCCATGGCCGGGTCGGTGCCGATGCTCGCGGCGTTCATCGCGTACGAGCGGCACAAGACGCGCAAGGACGGCTCGCCGCTCGTCGAGCTGTCGCTGTTCAAGGTCAAGAGCTTCGCGGCGGGCATCGGCGTGCAGCTCACCTTCGGTGTCGCGTCCGGCATCTTCTTCCTGGTCTGGACGCTGTACATGCAGCTCGGCCTGGGCTGGTCGGCGCTGCGGTCGGGCCTGACGGGCATTCCGTTCTCGCTGGCGATCTCCGTGGCGGCGGGGCTGTCCGTGCAGAAGCTGGTGCCGAAGTTCGGGCGCAAGGTGCTGCAGGCGGGTGCGCTGGTGATGGCGGCGGGCGTGCTGACCTACATCTGGGAGGCCGACCGCTACGGCGCGGACATCCACTCCTGGCAGATGGCGCTGCCGCTGGCCGTGATGGGCCTGGGCATGGGCCTGATCGTCGCCCCGATCACGGACGCCGTGCTGTCCGAGGTGCCCCGCGCGCACGCGGGTTCGGCCTCCGGCCTGATCAACACGACCCAGCAGCTCGGCAACGCCATCGGTCTGGGCCTGGTCTCCGTGGCGTTCTTCGGTGTCGTGGACGACGCCGACCCGCGCCGCGAGACGCCGTCGGACATCTTCGGGGGAGCGTTCACGCACGCCATGTGGTGGGTCGCGGGCGGCCTGCTCGCGGTCTTCGCGCTGATGTTCCTGCTACCGAAGCGGTCGAAGCACCACGAGGCGGCCGAGGGGGAGCCCGAGGGCGCCGTCGAAGAGACGGTGGTGCCCCATGTCGCCGTCCCGGCCCAGGAGGCCGAGAAGGAACTGCTCAAGCGGTAACGCCCTCGAGCACGCTCCGGGACCCCGGGGAGGGCACGGGCCCGGTCGGTGATCCGACCGGGCCCGTTTGCGTCTGCTTGATGCCCGAGTCTGTTTACTTTCCGGAACCGTGGTCGTAATCTGACGGCGAAACCACAGACTCGGGCAGGGAACGGACGTAAAACCACATGTACGCACCGGAGCGCCAGCAGGAGATCCTTCGCCTCGCCCGCGAGAGCGGCCGGGTGGACGTGCTGTCGCTCGCCGAGGAGTTCCAGGTCACCTCCGAGACCGTCCGGCGTGACCTCAAGGCCCTGGACCGGGCCGGGCTGCTGCGCCGGGTGCACGGCGGCGCGATTCCCGTCGGACGGCTCGACTTCGAGCCGGACCTCGCCGAGCGCGAGAGCACGGCGGCGGACGAGAAGGACGCCATCGCCCGGGCCGCGCTCGCCGAACTGCCCGCCGGCGGCAGCGTGATCATCGACGCCGGTACGACGGCCGCGCGGTTCGCGGGCCTCCTCCCGCTGGAGTGCGAACTCACCGTCGTCACCCACGCCCTCCCCGTCGCCGCCCGCCTCGCCGACCACCCGGGCATCTCCCTCCACCTCGTCGGCGGACGGGTGCGGCATCGCACCCGTGCGGCCGTCGACGCGTGGGCGCTGCGCGCGTACGCCGAGATCAGCGCCGATGTCGTCTTCCTCGCGACCAACGGCTTCTCCGTCGATGACGGACTCACCACCCCGGACCTGGCCGAAGCCGCCGTCAAGCGGGCGACCGTCGGGGCCGCGCGGCGGGTGGTGCTCCTCGCCGACTCCGGCAAGTTCGGCCGACGGCACTTCGCGCGCTTCGGGGACCTCGCCGACGTGGACGTGCTGATCACCGACACCGGCCTCGCCCCCGAGGACGCCCTCGCCATCGAGCGCGCCGGCACCCGGACGGTACGCGCGTGATCCTCACCGTCACCCCCAACCCGAGCCTGGACCGTACGTACGAGATCCCCCGGCTGGAGCGCGGCGCGGTGCTGCGCGCCGCCGCCGACCGCGTCGACCCCGGCGGCAAGGGCGTCAACGTCTCGCGCGCGGTGGCCGCCGCCGGGCACCGCACGGTGGCGGTTCTGCCGCTCGGCGGGCCGGAGGGCGCCCTGCTGGCACGGCTGCTCGGCGACCTCGGCATCGACGTGGCGGGCGTGCCCGTGCGGGGCTCGACCCGGGTCAACATGGCGGTCGCCGAACCGGACGGCACCCTCACGAAGATCAACGCGGCCGGGCCCGAACTGGGCCGTGCGGAGGCGGAGTCGCTGCTGGCGGCCGTCCGGGACCGGTCGGCGGGTGCCGACTGGATCGCCTGCTGCGGCAGCCTCCCGCGCGGGCTCGCCCCCGAGTGGTACGGGCGCCTGGTGGCCCGCGCCCACGAGGCCGGTGCCCGCATCGCCCTCGACACCTCCGGCCCGTCCCTGACCGCCGCGCTGCGGATGCGCCCGGACGTCGTCAAGCCCAACGCGGAGGAACTGTCGCTGGCCGTCGGCCGCCCGCTCGCCACGGTCGGCGACGCGGCCGAGGCGGCGGGCGAACTGCGCGGCCTGGGCGCGCGGGCGGTCCTGGCCAGCCTCGGCGCGGACGGCCAACTGCTGGTCGACGACTCCGGTACGTACTTCGGCACCGCGCGCGTCCGGTCCGTGCGCAGCAACGTCGGCGCGGGCGACGCGTCACTGGCCGGCTTCCTCACCGCGGGCGGCACGGGCCCCGAGGCGCTCGCCGCCGCCCTCGCCCACGGCGCGGCGGCGGTACAGCTGCCGGGCAGCGCCATGCCGACACCGGCGGACCTCGACCCGTCGTCGGTGACGGTGACCTCCGAGGTCCCCTCCGCCCGCGCCCTGACGGAGCCGGTGCGGTGATCTGCGGTGCGGTGGCCTGCGGTGCGGGCGGCTACCGAACGCTCCGGCGCCGCCGCCGATTAACGCCGAGGGGCCTCCCGGTACCGACGTGGGAGGTCTCACCCGCCGTCGTCCCCTGACTTCCCCCCCACATCGCCCGCAGGGCGCTACCGCGAGCAAAGGAGCCCGCGATGAGTGAGCTGATCACGGCTGACCTGGTCGATCTCGACCTGTCCGCCGAGACCAAGGAAGCGGCGGCGAGATCGCTCGCCGAACGCATGCGGGAGCTGGGCCGCGTCACCGACCTCGACGGCTTCCTCGCCGATGTCGCCGCGCGCGAGGCCCAGATGCCCACCGGTCTCGACGGGGGCATCGGCATACCCCACTGCCGCAGCGCACATGTCACCGAACCGACTCTCGCCTTCGGCCGCTCGGCCGCGGGCATCGACTTCGGTGCCCCGGACGGCCCGGCGGACCTGATCTTCCTCATCGCGGCCCCTGCGGGCGGCGACGCCGACCACCTGTCGATCCTGTCCGCACTGGCCCGCCACTTGATGGACCCGGAGTTCACGTCCGCGCTGCGCGCGACGGGGACACCGGGTGCGGCGGCTGCCTTGATCCGTGGTGACGAGCCGGAGTCGGAGCCGGAGCCGGAGTCGGAGCCGGAGCCGTCGGTGGATGGCGAAGCCGAGGCGGCGCCGGAGGCCGGTGACGTGCCCGCGCGTGCGGCCGCCGAGGCGCCGAAAGCCGACGCCCACCCCTTCCGTATCGTCGCCGTGACCTCCTGTCCCACCGGCATCGCGCACACCTATATGGCCGCCGAGGCCCTGGAGTCGGCCGGGCGGGCCGCCGGGGTGGAGGTGGTGGTCGAGACGCAGGGGTCCGCCGGGTTCGTGAAGCTGGACCCCGCGGTCGTCGCCGCGGCGGACGGGGTGATCTTCGCGCACGACGTCGAGGTACGGGACAAGGACCGCTTCGCGGGACTGCCGACCGTGGATGTCGGGGTCAAGGCCGGGATCAACCGGCCCGGCGAGCTGATCGCCGAGGTGCGGGCGAAGGCCATGCGCGGCGAACGGGCGGCTCCCACCGCCCCCATGGACGCGGGAGCCGACGCCGGGGACGGCTTCGCGACCCGACTGCGCGCGTGGTTGATGACCGGGGTCAGTTACATGGTCCCCTTCGTCGCGGCGGGCGGGCTGCTGATCGCGCTCGCCTTCGCCATCGGCGGGTACGGGATCAACAAGGCGCCCTCCGTGGCCGACCACTTCGCGTGGACCGAGTCCGCGAGCTGGGCTGCGCTGCTGTTCCAGACCGGCGGCGTCGCGTTCGCGTTCCTCGTGCCGGTCCTGGCCGGGTTCATCGCGTACGGGATGGCCGACCGGCCCGGTCTCGTACCCGGGTTCGTCGGCGGCTCGATCGCGCTGACGGTCGACGCGGGCTTCCTCGGCGGCCTGATCGCCGGTCTCCTCGCGGGCACGGTCGTCATGGCCGTACAGCGGCTGAACATACCGGCGGTGCTGCGCGGCATCATGCCGGTCGTGGTGATTCCGCTGCTGTCCTCGGCGGTGGTGGGCTTCCTGATGTTCCTGGTGGTCGGCAAGCCCGTCGCCGCGCTGCAGAAGGCGCTGACCGACTGGCTGGGCGGGCTGTCCGGGACCAACGCCGTCATCCTGGGCGCCCTCCTCGGTCTGCTCATGGCCGCCGACCTCGGCGGGCCGCTCAACAAGGTCGCGTACGCCTTCGCCGTCGGCGGGCTCGCCGACCCCAACGAGGGCAGCCTGAAGGTGATGGCGGCGGTCATGGCGGCCGGTATGGTCCCGCCGCTGGCGATGGCGCTGGCCACGACCGTGCGCGGGCGGCTCTTCACCGCCTCCGAGCGGGAGAACGGCAAGGCGGCCTGGGTGCTCGGGGCGTCCTTCATCACCGAGGGCGCGATCCCCTTCGCGGCGGCGGACCCACTGCGCGTGATCCCTTCGGCGATGGCGGGCGGCGCGGTCACCGGCGCCCTGTCCATGGCCTTCGGTTGCACGCTGCGCGCCCCGCACGGCGGTGTCTTCGTGGTGCCGCTGATCGGCTCGCCGTTGCTCTATCTGCTGGCTGTCGCGGTGGGCACGGCGGTCAGCGCCGCCGTGGTGCTCCTGCTCAAGGGCCTTCGCAAGCCCGCCCCGCCGCAGGCCGCCGTGCCGGGCGAGGACGGGGCCCCGGTCGCCGTGGCCGTCTGACCTGACGGGCCCTGTCCGGGCCCGATCAGTCGCCGTACACCTCGCGGTAGGAGGGGAAGACGCCGCCCGGGCCGTCCACCCCCTCCGCCGCGAGCACGGCCTTCACCACGGCCCGGGTGAGGACGTCCGCGCCCGCGGCCAGGATCTCGTTGAGAACGCCGAGTTCGAGAACATCGCGTCCGAGATCACTGAGTTCGCGAACATCGAGCTGTCCCGGTGCGCTCCCGCCGATCATGGGCCGCTCACCCGTGGCCAGCGTGAAGACCGTGTCACCGTCGGTCAGCAGGTGCACGGGCCGAACAGCGCGGGCGAGGCCGTCGTGGGACGTGCCCGCCAGCTTCTGGGCCTGGGCGCGGGTCAGGACGGCGTCCGTGGCGACGACGGCGATCGTGGTGTTGAGCGGTGGTCGCACGGACGCGGCCGAGCGCTTCGCCGACTCCCGCCGGGCGGCGTCCAGGGCCTGCTGGGCGGCGGCGTGGCGATCGGCGGCGGGGTACTCGACCCGGCCCTCGAAGAGCCGCCCGTACAGCACCCCCGTCTGCGGATCGACCGCCGAACCCACCGCGTTGACCGCCGCGAGGGCCGCGACCGTCACACCCGACGGCAGCACCACGCTCGCCGTGCCGACGCCGCCCTTGAGACCGCCGACCACCGCACCCGTGCCCGCGCCGACGTTGCCCTGCGCGACGGGCGCCCCCGTCTCCGTGCGGGCCGCCGCCTCGGCGGCCCGTCGGCCGAGCGCCGCGTCGGGGCGGGCGCGCCAGTCACCGCCGCGGCCCAGGTCGAACAGGGCCGCCGCGGGCACGACGGGCACCACCTGGGCGGGGTCCGGGCCGACGCGGAAGCCACGGCCCGCGTCCTCCAGCCAGCCCACCACGCCGGAGGCGGCGTCCAGTCCGAAGGCGCTGCCGCCGGTGAGCACGACCGCTTCGACGCGCTGGACGAGGTTGCGCGGGTCGAGCGCGTCGGTCTCCCGCGTCCCGGGGCCGCCGCCCCGTACGTCCACGGCCGCGACCGCGCCGCCCTCCTCGGTGAGCACCACGGTGGTCCCGGTCAGCGCCCCGCCTTCGGTGCGCTGCGCGTGTCCGACCCGCAGTCCGGCCACATCGGTCAGGGCGTCCAAGGGGCCGGGGCGTGGGCCGGCGGCGGGGGAGGGGAAGAAGAGGGCGTCGGTGCTGCCGGCGGTCTGCGCGGTCCGGTCGTCAGTCATGGGGCCATGCGTATCACGCGCTGATTTCCCGTCAGGTCCTCACCCTGCTTCCCGCGTACGCTCGTTCGCCTCCGCCGTCCGTCCCTCCGCCGGTTCCGCCGTCCGTACCATCAGCGTGACCCCCATCGCGACCGTCAGGGCCGCCACCAGTCCGGTGAACAGCACCGCCGTCCGGCCCGCGAACGTGCAGGCCAGCACGAGCACGGCCGAGGCGGGCAGCACCAACTGCTGGGCCAGGCCCCGTTTGTGGTGCCGGGAATGGATCAGCCACACCGAGAACATGAACAACGCCGTGGGCAGCGTGACCGCGGCGGCCGCCGCGAACGCCGAGATGTGCGCCTTGCCGATGGTCTCCTCGATCGCCACCTCGATGCCCGCCCCGATCGCCGCCGCCGAACCGAAGACCAGATAGTGCCCGTAACCCCAGGCGAACGCCTGCCGGTTGGAGACCAGATGGAGATGGATGGGCACGGCGAAATAGATCCAGTAGGCGGCGAAAATGATCAGCAGGCCGCCGCCCGCGATCGGCAGCAGGGTGTCCAGCGCCTCGTCGTCGTCCAGGGCCGACTGGACGGCCACCGTGGCCGCGAGGACGGTCTCGCCCAGCACGATGATCGTGAACAGGCCGTACCGCTCCGCGATGTGGTGCGGGTGCCAGCCCGTCGTATGCCGGCGCTCGGCGATCGCCGGCACCGACATCTCGGCGACGGCCATCCCCAGGAAGAGCCACGGCTTGCCGTCGTCGGGAAGGAACAGCAGGCCCAGCCAGCCGACCTGGCACAGACTCACCCCCACCGCGTACTTCAGCGCCGTGCGCCGCTCCTCGCCGCGCGTCGAGTTCGCGGCCCGCAGCCACTGGGTGACCAGCGCCAACCGCATCACCAGGTAGCCGAACCAGACCACCGTGAAGTCGTTGCCGTCGAGGGCCCGGGGGATGCCCGCCGCCAGGATCAGCACCCCGGCCATCTGGACCAGCGTCACCAGTCGGTACGGAACGTCGTCCGTGTCATACGCGGAAGAGAACCAGGTGAAATTCACCCAAGCCCACCAAATCGCAAAAAACGCCATCAGGTAGCCAGGAATGCCCGTGCCCGGGTGCCCCTCGGCGAGCGCGTGCACCAGCTGTCTGCCCGCCTGCGCCACCGCCGCCACGAAGCACAGGTCGAAGAACAGCTCCAGCGGGGTCGCGGCGCGGTGCTCCTCCTCGCGACCGCGCGCGGTCATCCGACGTATCAGCGAGGTGTGCCGCGCGTGCGGGCGCCCGCTCATCGCCGACGGTCGCCGCGTGCCGGTCCGTGGCTCCCGCTTGCGGCGGCTCGCTGAACGGGTGTGGGCGGTGTCACATGGCTCATGCGGCGATTGTCGCCGCTGCCGGGGTCCGCCGCGCGGCGGCCGTTCCGGTCCGGTGTTGTCCGTGTCGCGTGCCGTCCGGCCGTCCGTGCCGCCTGCGGCGGCTGGCTCCCTGCGGGCGCGTCCTCAATCGCCGGACGGGCTGAAATCAGCCCGCAGGGCGGGGGCGACCGTACCCTGGGAGCATGAGTACCGCCCCCGAGCCCACTCCCAAGCCGCGCAACCCCGCCGCCCTGATCTTCGACGACCCGCTGTCGCAGCAGTCCTCGGACGACACCGACCGCGGCTGGGGCGACCGGCCGAGCGGCGGCGACAGCGCGGGTGACCTGGCCCGGTTCCTGGACGAGAAGCCGCCGCACCACATCTGACGCCCGCCCGCCCGGCCCCGCCGTTATCGCTGGATCGGCACGGACTCCGAGGCCGGGCCGCGGCGCTGCTCGACGAGCGCGTCCCGGATCTGCTGGAGCAGTTCGATCTCCGTCACCTGGGCCGGGGTGGCGTCCACCGGTGCCTTGGCGGCCTGGCGGTCCTGCCAGCGCTTCATCGGCAGCAGCATCAGGAAGTAGACGACCGCGGCGGTGATCAGGAACGTCAGCGCGGCGCTGAGCACCGAGCCCCACTGGATGAAGACGCCGCTGGTCACCTCGCCCGCCTTGTTCATGGCGCAGGGGCCCTTGAGGCACGAGGCGTAGCTGGTGAGGTCCTTGGTGCCGAAGGCGCCGACGATCGGGTTGATGACACCCTTGACCACCGAGTTCACGATGTTGGTGAACGCCGCGCCGATGACAACGGCGACCGCGAGGTCTACCACGTTGCCCCGCATCAGGAATGCCTTGAATCCTCCAAGGACCCCTGTCTTCTTCTCGCTCACCGAAAAGCCTCTCTCTGTACGCACCTGTGGCGGAATGGTTGGTTCCATAACCTACGAGAAAGTCTGGCAGTCCTGTCCAATCCGCAGGCTCGATCAGGCGAACCGGAGCTGCGTCAGCGCGGGGGCGCACAGGATCACCGCCCCGGCGGCCATCACGGCCCCGGCGCCCAGCAGCCGCCTTCCGCGCCGCCCGGCCCGGCCCGTCCGGGACGACCGCCCCGGGCCCACCCGCACCGGCGCGAAATGCGGCACCCCGCGCCTCGGTGGCGGTGTGTAGGCGTACGCACCCGAAACCGATGACGGCGGAGAGAAGGAGAGGGGTGAGGGCGAGGAGGGCGACGAAGACGAAGAGAGCGGGCCAAAAGGGGACACGAGCGACCACCGCCTGCCGTGAGGAGCGCCAACCGGACGCTCCCCACGATCCCGGCAACCGCTCGATTCCGCTGGGCCCTGTGGACTACCGCCCGGTTGTGGACAACCTCGTCACCCTCACGAGTCCCACCGCCCCAAATCAGCCACCTACGGCAGCGCGATCCCCAGGTCCCAGCCCTCGTGCACCCGGGTGCACAGGCAGGTCCGTTCATCCGTCTCCGGCAGGGCGCAGACCGCCGCGAAGATCACCTCGCGCAGCCGCCCCACGTTCTCGGCGAAGACCCGCATCACCTCGGCGTGCGACACGCCGTCGCCCGTCTCGGCCCCCGCGTCCAGGTCCGTGACCAGCGCCATCGAGGTGTAGCAGAGCTCCAGCTCGCGGGCGAGCACCGCTTCCGGGTGCCCGGTCATGCCGACCACCGACCAGCCCTGCGCGGCGTGCCAGCGGGACTCCGCCCGGGTCGAGAAGCGCGGTCCCTCGACGACGACCATCGTCCCGCCGTCCACCACCGGGTCCCAGCCGTGCCCGCGTGCCACCGCGACCGCGACCGCGCGCCCCGTGGGGCAGTAGGGGTCGGCGAAGGTCGTGTGCACCACGTTGGGGACCGACCCGTCGGGCAGCGGCTCCCCGTCGAAGAAGGTCTGCGCGCGTGCCTTCGTGCGGTCCACCAGCTGGTCCGGTACGAGCAGGGTCCCCGGCCCGTACTCCGGCCGCAGTCCGCCCACCGCGCAGGGGGCCAGCACCTGCCGTACGCCGAGCGAGCGCAGGGCCCACAGATTGGCCCGGTAGTTGATGCGGTTCGGCGGCAGGCGGTGGTCACGACCGTGCCGGGGAAGAAAGGCGACCGTCCGCCCGGCCAGCTCGCCGACGAAGAGGGAGTCGCTCGGATTCCCGTACGGCGTCTCCACCGTGACCTCGGTCACGTCGTCGAGGAAGGAGTAGAACCCCGACCCGCCGATCACGCCTATGTCCGCCCGTGTCGCGCTCGTGTCGATCATGAGATCAGCCTAGCGGCGCGCCCGCGTCGACCCCAGGGTCCGTTCGCCGCGCGCGTCCATACCCGCCGTGAGCCAGCCGTGTGCCCCGCCGTGACCCGTCCGAGCCGCCCGCACGCGACGAAGCCCGCCGCCTCGGTGCGAGGCGACGGGCTTCGTCGTGCGCGAAACTCGCGCGAAGCGCTACGCGAAATAGCGCGAAGACAGGTGCGGGAAGCGCGTCAGGCGGCCGAAGAGCTGCTGCTCGACGAGGCCGGAGCCGACGCGGTGCTCGTGGAGGTGCTGCTCGAGCCCGACCCGGAGGCCGCGGACGAGCTCGCCGACGAGGACGAGTCAGAGCCGCTCTTGGCGGTCGTGGACTTCGCCGGGCTGCTGCTGGACGACGCGCCACGGCTGTCGTTCCGGTAGAAGCCGGAGCCCTTGAAGACGATGCCGACGGCGGAGAACACCTTCTTCAGGCGTCCGTCGCAGCTCGGGCACACGGTCAGGGCGTCGTCGGTGAATTTCTGCACCGCCTCGAGGCCCTCGCCGCACTCGGTGCACTGGTACTGGTACGTCGGCACTTGCTCCTCCTGGCACTCTCACTCGATGAGTGCTAACGACGATCCATAGTGCAGTATTCCGGCGCGTCAGTCCACCGAAACAGGCTCGCGGTGACCCACCCCACGTGCTGCGATCCGCGACTCGCCCTTCGGGGTGAGCGCCTTGCGCAGCGTGAGCAGGACCGCCAGGGCCAGTGCGGTACCGGCCAGCGGCACCAGGAACCCGGTGCTCGCGGAGTGTCCGTCGATCAGCTTGCCGCCGATGCTGGCACCGGCCGCCTGGCCGAGGCCTACCGCGCCGGTCAGCCAGGTGAACGCCTCCGTACGGGCGGTCGGCGGCACCAGCGACTCGACCAGCGTGTAGCCGGTGATCAGCGCCGGGGCGATGCAGAGGCCGACGAGCAGGCCGACGCCGCCCAGCACGGGCAGCGCGTGCGCCGCCCACAGCGGGGTGGTGGCCAGGACCAGCAGCGGGTAGGCGACCAGCAGTCGGCGCTGGGGCGTGACCTTCCAGGCGATGGCACCGCAGACGAGGCCCGCGATCATGTTTCCGGCCGCGAACGTGCCGTACAGCAGACCGTTCAGGCCCGGGTCGCCGATCTCCTTGGTGAAGGCCGTCATCGACACCTGCATGCCGCCGAAGACGGAACCGATGCCGAGGAAGGAGATCGCGAGGACGCGGACGCCCGGAACGGACAGCGCCGACGCGCTCTTCACCACCGGACCGGCGGCGGAGCGGCTCGGCTCCGGCTGCGTGCGCCGCTGGGCGGCGAAGAGCAGGCCGCCGACGAGGGTGAGCACGGCCTCGGTGACCAGACCGGCCGCCGGGTGGACGCCGGTGCACAGCGCGGTGGCCAGCACCGGGCCGATCACGAAGGTGAACTCGTCGGTGACCGACTCGAAGGCCGCCGCCGTGGACATCAGCGGCGAGCCGTCCAGCTTCGCGGCCCAGCGGGCCCGCACCATGGGGCCGATCTGCGGGGTCGAGGCACCGGCGGGCACGGCCGCGGCGAAGAGCGCCCACAGCGGTGCGTCCGCCAGCGCCAGCGTGATCAGCAGCGAGATCGCGGCGGCGTGCACGACGACGCCGGGAACCAGCACCCTGCCCTGCCCGAAGCGGTCCGCGAGCTTGCCGCTCTGCGGCGCGAAGAGCGCCATGGAGACGCCCGCGGTCGCCGAGACGGCGCCCGCGATGCCGTACGAGTCCGTGGTGTGCTCGACCAGCAGCAGGATGCCGATGGTCAGCATCGCGAACGGCTGCCGGGCCAGGAAGCCGGGCAGCAGGAACGTCCAGGCGCCGGGGGTGCGCAACAGCTGGCCGTATCCGGGGCGTGCCTCGGTGACGTCGTTGACCGTGGATGCCACGGCCGGGCCTTTCCGCCGCCTGGTAGCGCACTCCAGACGGGGTCGCCGCACGGAGCGCGCCGAGAGCTGTCCTCTCGCGCAGGACCGTGGTAGATGCCGTGCCGGCCGCCTTGTGACGCGCGACCGCGGCCGCCGTGCGGTCGCGCCAGCCCTGCATCAGGCAGAGTTGGTTCGGTTGGGAGTGATGGTGCCGAAGCAGTGCGAAAGCGGTGGATCAGCCCGGGGAACAAGGCGTGATCCAGCCGCTCACTCAGGCGTCCGCGCAGATGATCCCGTAGGCAACACTGAGCAGACCGAGTCAATTGAATGCACTACTTCCCCTTTATCGTACCTGTAGCACCCAGCCATCCCGCAAGCTTTCCGCCCTCGGAGACCGCCCGCAGCCGCTTCTCCGCGGCGTCGCGCACCGGGTCGGTGGCCACCACGAGAAGCTCGTCGCCGTGCTGCAGCACGGTCGTGGGCGCCGGGACGAAGCTGGAGCCGTCCCGTACGACCAGCGTGACGGCGGCTCCGGGGGGCAGCCGCAGCTCGCCGACCTCCACGCCGTGCATCTTCGAGCCGTCGGGGATCGCGACGGACAGCAGATGGCCGCGCAGCCGCTCCAGAGGCGCGGACTCGATGCCCAGGTCCTCCGGCTCGGTCTCGCGGAGCTTCAGATGCCGGGCCAGCCAGGGCAGCGTCGGGCCCTGGACCAGGGTGTAGACGATCACCAGCACGAAGACGATGTTGAAGATCCGGCGGCTGTCGGGGACCGCGGCCACCATGGGGATGGTGGCCAGCACGATGGGCACGGCGCCGCGCAGCCCGGCCCAGGACAGCAGGGTCTTCTCCTGCCAGGTCATCCGGAAGGGCGCGGTGCTGAGGAAGACCGACACCGGCCGCGCCACCATCGTCAGCACCAGTCCGACGACGAGCGCGGGCAGGATGTCGTCGCCCAGCTCGTGCGGGGTGACCAGCAGGCCGAGCAGGACGAACATGCCGATCTGCGCTATCCAGCCGAGCCCCTCGGCGAAGCCGCGGGTGGCGGGCCAGTGCGGCAGCTTGGCGTTGCCGAGGACCAGGGCCGCGAGATAGACGGCGAGGAAGCCGGAGCCGTGCGCGAGCGCGCCGCCCGCGTAGGCGACGGTCGCGATGGCCATGACGGCGATCGGGTAGAGGCCGGAGGCGGGCAGGGCCACGTGCCGCAGACCGTACGAGCCGAGCATGCCCACCGCGATGCCGATGGCGGCGCCGATCGCGAGTTCCAGGGCGATCTCGCCGATGAGCAGGTACCAGTGCTCGACCGGGCCGGCGGTCGAGAAGGCGACGACGAGGATGACGACCGGGGCGTCGTTGAAGCCGGACTCGGCCTCCAGGACACCCGTGAGCCGGGAGGGGAGCGGAACGTTTCGCAGGACGGAGAAGACCGCCGCGGCGTCCGTGGAGGAGACCACCGCGCCGATGATCAGGGCCTGCCGCCACTCGACGCCCGCCAGGTAGTGCGCGGCGGCCGCGGTGACGCCGACGCTCAGCGCCACGCCCACGGTGGAGAGCGCCGCCGCGGCGGGCAGCGCCGGTTTGATCTCGTGCCACTTCGTGCCGAGACCGCCCTCGGCGAGGATCACCACGAGTGCGGCGTAGCCGATGATCTGGGTCAGGCCGACATCGTTGAAGGAGACGCCGATGCCGTCCTGGCCTATCGCGACGCCTATGCCGAGGTAGATGAGCAGGCTGGGAAGCCCGCTGCGGGAGGAGATCCGGACTGCCGCCACCGCGATGAGCAGGACGAGCGAGCAGATCAACAGGAGTTCGTTGAGGTGGTGGACAGTCAGGGGCCAGGTCCCTTCACGAGGTCTTTCATGCACTATCGACCGGAACGTTCTGCCGTCCGATCAGAACTTCATTTCCTAATCTAATCTTTTACGGGTTCTTGACGCGAGCTCGTGACGGCGGTGACCGTGCCATGACCCTTCGGCGGCGGTGCGGCGAGGGGCCCGCGGCCGTTTCAGGGGGCTGGTGGTGACACCGCGTCCGGTCGCCCGGTGCCCTGCGCCTATGGTTGCTCCAGCACCCCAGGACCACCCTGCCCCTCTAAGGACAGCGATGCCCGCCAACAAGACCGGCCCTTCCGGCAAGAAGAAGTCCGGTAAGAAGAAAGGCCGACGCGCCCGGCTGCTCGTGATCACTCTCGTGCTGCTGATCGTGGCGGGCGTCGGCTTCGGCGCGTACTGGAGCGTCAGTACCGTCCGCGCCTCCTTCCCGGAGACGAACGGCACCCTGCAGCTGAAGGGCCTGTCCGCGGACGTGAAGGTCCAGCGCGACGGAAACGGTATCCCGCAGGTCTACGCGGACAACGCCGAGGACCTCTTCCGCGCCCAGGGCTTCGTGCAGGCGCAGGACCGGTTCTGGGAGATGGACGTCCGCCGGCATCTGACCGCGGGCCGTCTCTCCGAGATGTTCGGCTCCGGGCAGGTGGAGACCGACGCCTTCCTGCGGACCATGGGCTGGCGGAAGGTCGCGCAGGAGGAGTACGACACCAAGCTCTCGGCGACCGCCAAGAAATACCTCCAGGCGTACTCCGACGGTGTCAACGCCTACCTCAAGGACCGCAAGGGCAAGTCGCTGTCCGTCGAGTACGCGGCCCTGGAGTTCGAGAACGACTACCGGCCCGAGAAGTGGACCCCGGTCGACTCGGTGGCCTGGCTCAAGGCCATGGCCTGGGACCTCCGCGGCAACATGGAGGACGAGATCGACCGCTCGCTCGCCGCGACGCGGCTGAGCCCGAAACAGATCGAACAGCTGTACCCGGCCTATCCGTACAACCGGAACAAGCCGATCGTCGAGGGCGGCGCCGTCGACCCCGCCACCAAGCAGTTCGACCCCAAGGGCACCCCGGCCGCCCCGCAGAACGGCACGGGCCGGACGCCCGTCGGCTCGGGTGCCGCCGCCGGGGGCTTGCGCACCGGGCTGACCTCGCTGTCCAACACCCTCGACAAGATCCCGGCGCTGCTGGGCCCGAGCGGCAACGGCATCGGCTCGAACTCGTGGGTGGTCTCCGGCCAGTACACGACCACCGGCAAGCCGCTGCTCGCCAACGACCCGCACCTCGCGCCGCAGATGCCCTCGCTCTGGTACCAGATGGGCCTGCACTGCAACAAGGTCGGCCCCTCGTGCCCGTTCGACGTGGCCGGCTACACCTTCTCCGGCCTGCCGGGCGTCGTCATCGGCCACAACCAGGACATCGCCTGGGGCATGACCAACCTCGGCGCGGACGTCTCCGACCTCTACCTGGAGAAGGTCACCGCCAACAGCTACCTCTACGACGGCAAGCAGGTCCCCTTCACCACCCGCAAGGAGACCATCAAGGTCGCGGGCGGCACGTCCCGGGACTTCACCGTCCGCTCCACCAACAACGGCCCGATCGTCTCCGACCGCAACGACGAGCTGGTCAAGGTAGGTGAGAGCGCACCGGTCAAGGACCCCGCGCCCGACCGCGCCGACGGCTACGCGATCGCGCTGCGCTGGACGGCCCTCGACGCCGGCAAGACCATGGACGCCGTCTTCGGGATCAACGCGGCCACGGACTGGAAGTCCTTCCGCAAGGCCGCCGCCGACTTCGAGGTCCCCTCGCAGAACCTGATCTACGCCGACACCAAGGGCAACATCGGCTACCAGGCCCCGGGCCGGATCCCGGTCCGCGGCAAGGCCGCCGCCAAGGGCGACGGCAAGCCCGACCCGGCCACCGGCGCGAACGCGGACGGCAGCGCCGGTGCGAACACCGGCGGCAACGCGGGGACGAACGCGGACGGAAGCACCGGTGCGAACGCCGACGCCAAGGCCGTCGTGCCCGACGGCCGCTACCCCGCGCCCGGCTGGGACCCCGCCTACCGGTGGACCGGCTGGATCCCGCAGGGCGAGCTGCCCTGGGACTTCAACCCCAAGCGCGGCTACATCGTCACCGCCAACCAGGCGGTCGTCGACAAGAAGTACCCCTACCCGCTCACCGGCGACTGGGGCTACGGCGCCCGCAGCCAGCGGATCAACGACCTCATCCAGTCGAAGATCAAGGACGGCGGGAAGATCTCGACGGATGACATGCAGAAGATGCAGCTGGACAACACCAGCGAGATCGCCAAGCTGCTGACGCCCTACCTGCTCAAGATCGACGTCAAGGGCTCCAACGAACGCGAGACGAAGTACGTCCGCGAGGCGCAGAACCTCCTGAAGGACTGGGACTACACCCAGGAGGCCGACTCCGCCGCCGCCGCGTACTTCAACGCGGTGTGGCGCAACACCCTCAAGCTCGCCTTCGGCAACAAGCTCCCCAAGGAGCTGCGCGTCAAGGGTCAGTGCCTGCGGGTCCGCCCGGCCAACGACTCCGGGCCGAAGGAGGACCTCGACGGCAACTCCCGGCTCGTCCAGGAGTGCGGCGAGCGCGACCCGGACAACGCGCAGCCCGACGGCGGCGACCGCTGGTTCGAGGTCGTCCGCAGCATCCTGGACAAGCCGAACGACGACTGGTGGAAGACCAGCGGCACCCGCGCCAACCGCGGCGCCGGCAACCGTGACGAGCTGCTCCAGCGCGCCATGAAGGACGCCCGCTGGGAGCTGACCTCCAAGCTCGGCAAGGACGTCAATTCCTGGAGCTGGGGCCGGCTGCACCAGCTGACGCTGAAGAACCAGACCCTCGGCAAGGAGGGCCCCGGCATCGTCCGCTGGATGCTCAACCGGGGTCCCTGGAACCTGGCCGGCGGCGAGGCCGCGGTCAACGCGGCCGGCTGGAACGCGGCGGGCGGCTACGACGTGATCTGGGTCCCGTCGATGCGGATGGTCGTCAACCTCGGGGACCTCGACAAGTCCCGTTGGATCAACCTCACCGGCGCCTCCGGGCACGCCTACAACGCCCACTACTACGACCAGACCGACAAGTGGGCCAAGGGCGAGCTGCTTCCCTGGGCGTACAGCGCGGCGGCCGTGAAGGAAGCCACGGACGACACGCTGACGCTCAAGCCGTAGCCTCCGGCGGTTGGGCGGGTGGGCACGGCGGGCGCCGTGGCCTCCGCACCACCGCTGCGCGGCGGTGTCCTCAAGCGCCGGACGGGCTTGCTGTGCTGTGTCCTCAAGCGGGCGCCCGCCGCCGCAGGCGGCAGGACGACCCGCCGTCGGCAGGACAAACCGCTAGCCGAACCTACGCACCCCGCCAGGGGTGACCACCGCGTGCACGGGGTGGTCGTGCGGTTCCTCCGGGACCCGCGTGACCACCTCGTCGTCGTAGAGGAGCACCACCCGCGCGGGCGTGGCGCCCGCCCGCTCCAGCCGGGCCAGCACCCGGTCGTACGAGCCGCCGCCCCGGCCGAGCCGCATCCCGCGGCCGTCCACGGCCAGGCCCGGCAGCAGCACGGTGTCCGCCCCGGTCACGGCGTCCGGGCCGAGCCGCTCGCCGTCGGGCTCCAGCAGCCCCCGCGACGCCCGCACCAGATGGCCGGCACCCCGGTAGAGACCCCAGTCCAGATCGTTGTCCGGAAGCAGCACCGGCAGCAGTACGCGCACGCCCCGGGCGCGCAGCGCCTCGAGCAACGCGCGCGTGCCGGGTTCGCGCCCCACCGAGACATAGGCCGCCACCGTCCGCGCCCGCGTGAGCTCCGGCAGCTCCAGCGCCCGGCGCCCGAGCGCGTCCTCGGCCACCTTTACGTCATCCGAGGTCAACCCCGCTCTCACCGCCAGGAGGGCCTGTCGCAACTCACCCTTATTACCGTCGTACTTGATCACTGTTTCCGCGTACTCCTCGACTCGGGTCCTATCGGCGGAGCCTCTCGGTGGAGCCTCATCTTCCCGACAATCCCAGCGGCTAGGGTTCCCTGTATGACTCAATCGCGTCCTCGGATCAGCAAGGCTGTCATCCCTGCCGCCGGACTCGGGACCCGCTTTCTCCCGGCGACCAAGGCCACTCCCAAGGAGATGCTGCCGGTCGTCGACAAGCCGGCGATCCAGTACGTGGTCGAAGAAGCGGTGCACGCCGGGCTGTCGGACGTCCTCATGATCACCGGGCGGAACAAGCGCCCCCTGGAGGACCACTTCGACCGGAACTACGAGCTGGAGGAGGCCCTGCGCCGCAAGGGCGACGAGTCCCGGCTCGCCCGCGTCCAGGAGTCCAGCGACCTGGCCACCATGCACTACGTCCGCCAGGGCGACCCGCGCGGTCTCGGCCACGCGGTCCTGTGCGCCGCGCCCCACGTGGGCGACGAGCCCTTCGCCGTGCTGCTCGGCGACGACCTCATCGACGCCCGCGACCCGCTGCTCTCGCGCATGGTCGACATCCAGCGCAAGCACGGCGGCAGCGTCATCGCCCTCATGGAGGTCGACCACTCCCAGATCCACCTCTACGGCTGCGCGGACGTCAAGCCCACCGACACCGAGGACGTCGTCGAGGTCACCGGGCTGATCGAGAAGCCCGACCCCGCCGACGCCCCCAGCAACTACGCCGTCATCGGCCGCTACGTCCTCGACCCCGCCGTCTTCGACGTGCTGCGCGAGACCCAGCCCGGCCGCGGTGGCGAGATCCAGCTCACCGACGCCCTCCAGTCGCTCGCCGCAGCGCCCGGTCTCGGTGGTCCGGTGCACGGCGTGGTCTTCAAGGGCCGCCGTTATGACACCGGGGACCGTGGTGACTATCTGCGTGCCATTGTCAGACTGGCGTGCGAACGTGAAGATCTGGGACCGGACTTCCGAGCCTGGCTTCGAAGGTATGTCACCGAGGAGATGTAGCCCTTGAGCAGCACCGCCGACAAGGCCGCCGCACCGGACCGCTTCTGGTCGGTGGACGAGCACCTCGACGACATCCTCGGGAAGATCCGCCCCTTGGAGCCGATCGAGCTGCAACTCCTGGACGCCCAGGGCTGTGTGCTCGTCGAGGACGTCACCGTCCCCGCCGACCTGCCGGGCTTCGACAACAGCTCGATGGACGGCTACGCGGTCCGCACGACGGACGTCGAGGGTGCGAGCGAGGAGTTCCCGGCGGTGCTCACCGTCATCGGCGACGTCGCCGCGGGCAGCGGCGAGCTGCCCACCGTCGGCCCCGGCGAGGCCGCCCGCATCATGACCGGCGCGCCGCTGCCGCCCGGCGCCGAGGCCGTCGTGCCCGTCGAGTGGACCGACGGGGGCACGGGCGGCGGCCCCGCCGCCGGCATGGCCGCCCGCAGCGCCGCCCCGGACGGCGCCTCGGGAGAGGTCCGGATCCACCGACCCGCCACCGCCCGCGCCCATGTCCGCGCGGCCGGCAGTGACGTCACCGCGGGCGCCCTTGCCCTGCGGAGCGGCACGGTCCTCGGCCCGCCCCAGATCGGCCTGCTCGCGGCGATCGGCCGCGCCACGGTCCGGGTCCGCCCCCGCCCGCGCGTCGTGGTCATGTCGACCGGCAGTGAGCTGGTCGCCCCCGGCGAGAGCCTCGGCCCCGGCCTGATCCACGACTCCAACAGCTACGTGCTCACCGCCTGCGCCCGCGACGCCGGGGCCATCGCCTACCGCGTCGGCGCGGTCGCCGACGACGCCGAGACGCTGCGCTCCACCCTGGAGGACCAGCTCGTGCGCGCCGACGCCGTCGTCACCAGCGGCGGTGTCAGCGTCGGCGCGTACGACGTGGTCAAGGAGACCCTCTCGGAGCTCGCGGGCGATGAGGGGAGCGTCGACTTCCGGAAGCTGGCCATGCAGCCCGGCAAGCCCCAGGGCTTCGGCCGCGTCGGCCCCGACCGCACCCCGCTGCTCGCCCTGCCCGGCAATCCGGTCAGCGCCTACGTCTCCTTCGAACTCTTCGTCCGTCCCGCCATCCGCGCCCTGATGGGACTGGAGCCGCACGACCGCGAGCAGGTCCGCGCGGTGTGCGCCGAGGCGATCGCCTCCTCGCCCGAGGGCCGCCGTCAGTTCCTGCGGGCGCGCTACGCGGACGGGAAGGTCACCACCGTCGGCGGCCCGGGGTCCCACCTCGTCAAGGCCCTCGCGGAGGCCAACGCCCTGATCGTCGTCCCCGAGGAGACCACATCGGTCGAGGCGGGGGCCGAGGTGGACGTCATACTCCTCGGCTGACCCGGCCGAGGTCAGCCCACGCGTGGCCCCTGACGTGGTCCTTCCCGACCGGCCGCCCGTTCCGCCCGGTACGGTGTCTGCCCACAAGGACCGGACCGGGAGAACGATGAGCAGCGCCCAGGACCCTTTGCCCCCCGCCATCCCCCAGAGCCTCACCCATCTCGACGACGCGGGGGCGGCCCGCATGGTCGACGTCTCGGAGAAGGCCGTCACCACCCGCACCGCCCGGGCGAGCGGCCGGGTGCGGGTCTCCCCGCGCGTTGTGGAACTCCTGCGCGGCGAGGGCGTTCCCAAGGGCGACGCCCTCGCCACCGCACGCATCGCGGGCATCATGGGCGCCAAGCGCACCCCCGATCTGATCCCGCTGTGCCACCCGCTCGCGGTCTCCGGGGTGAAGGTCGACCTGTCGGTCGCCGACGACGCGGTCGAGATCCTCGCCACCGTGAAGACCACCGACCGCACGGGCGTGGAGATGGAGGCGCTGACCGCCGTCACCGTCGCCGCCCTGACCGTCGTCGACATGATCAAGGCCGTCGACAAGGACGCCGTCATCACGGACGTCCGCGTCGAGGAGAAGACCGGCGGGAAGTCCGGCACCTACCTGCGGGCCCCGGCGGGGGAGACGACGGCATGAGCGGGATCCTCGGAGCGCGCCGCGCGCTCGTCGTCACCGCCTCCAACCGCGCCGCCGCCGGGGTGTACGAGGACAAGGGCGGCCCGCTGCTCGCCGAGGGCCTGGCCCGGATGGGCTTCACCGTCGACGGCCCGCGCGTGGTGCCCGACGGTGACCCCGTCGAGGCCGCCCTGCGGGACGCGGTGGCCGGCTCGTACGACGTCGTCCTGACCACCGGCGGCACGGGCATCTCGCCCACCGACCGCACCCCCGACGCCACCCGCCGCGTCCTCGACTACGAGATCCCCGGCATCCCCGAGGCCATCCGGGCCGAGGGCCGCGAGAAGGTCCCCACGGCCGCCCTCTCCCGGGGCCTCGCCGGGGTGGCGGGCCACACCCTGATCGTGAACCTGCCCGGTTCGACGGGCGGGGTCCGCGACGGGCTCGCCGTACTGGAGCGGCTGCTGGTCCACGCCGTCGACCAGCTCCACGGCGGCGACCACCCGAGACCGGCCGGGGGCCCCAGCTGAGCGCCGGGTGGCCCGCCCGGCTGGCGGACGGCGATGTCGTCCTGCGCCCCATAAAGCTGCGTGACCAGCGGGCCTGGCGGGAGGTCAACGCACGCAACCGCGACTGGCTGCGCCCCTGGGAGGCGACCATCCCGCCGCCACCGCCCGGCGGGACGGTCGCCCGGCGCCCCACCTACCGGCAGATGGTCCGCCATCTGCGGTCGGAGGCCCAGGCGGGGCGGATGCTGCCGTTCGTCATCGAATACCGGGGGCAGCTGGCCGGGCAGCTGACCGTCGCCGGCATCACCTGGGGCTCGATGTGCTCGGCCCACGTCGGCTACTGGGTGGACCGGGCCGTCGCGGGCCGGGGCGTCATGCCCACGGCCGTGGCCCTGGCCGTCGACCACTGCTTCCGTACGGTCGGGCTGCACCGGGTCGAGGTGTGCATCCGGCCGGAGAACCTGCCCAGCCGCCGGGTCGTGGAGAAACTCGGATTCCGCGAGGAGGGACTGCGCCCGCGCTATCTGCACATCGACGGCGCCTGGCGCGACCATCTCGTCTATGTCCTGACCGCCGAGGAGCCCGGGGAGGGACTGCTGGCCCGCTGGCACCGGGTCCGGCCGGCCGAGCACGGCGACTCGCGCGGCACGGGCGGCACGGGCGGCTCCGGGAGTCGGCAGCTCCCCAGTAATTGAATGAACGTTCGAATTTGACTGTCAATTGACGGTATTCGACGTTCTTCGGGCCCAACAATCACAAAAAAAGTTCGAGATATCAGCCGGATCGTGCGACACACCGGGCCAATTGGCGGAATCCCTTGTGCGGTCCCCTCTACGGTGTGAAGTGTGAGCAGCAGCGGCCTCATCTACGCAGTCATCGTCGGGGCCTGGGCCGCCTACTTGGTGCCGATGTGGCTCCGTAGGCAGGACGAGCTCAATGAAGCCCGTCCGACGGAACGCTTCAGCACAGCCATCCGGCTGCTGTCCGGACGGGCGGGCATGGAGCGCCGTTACGCCAAGGACCTGGAAGTGCGCGCGACCGACGACGCGCCGGCCTCCGCCGACCCGGCGGAGCCGGAGTTTCGCGCGCCCGCGCCGGACGCGGCGACCGAAATGGTCGACGTCCGGCCCTTCAGCGCGCCCTCGGCCACCCCGGTGCCGTCGGCGGCCGAGCGCGCCCGGCGTTCGAAGGTCCTCGCGCGGCGGCGGCGCACCACCGTGCTGCTCTTCCTCGCCTTCACCCTCGGTGCGATCGTCGCGGGCGTCGGCGGCCTGGCCTTCCTGTGGGCGCCGGCCGTACCGGCGGCGCTGCTGAGCGCGTACATCGTCTATCTGCGCGTCCAGGAGAAGCGGCGGTTCGCCTTCACCATGGACCAGCGCCGTGCCGAACTCGCCGCGCAGCGGCTCCGCGAGGGCCGACCCCGCCCTCGCCCGGCGGCGTCGGATCCCGCGCCCGCCGCCGCCCCCGCTGACCCCGACGTCGCCGCCCCGCCCGCGCCGGCGGCACAGCCCGAGCCCTCGGCGCACAGCGCGGGCCGTCGCGCGCTCGTCGAGCAGACCGACCACGCCGAGTGGGTCGACCAGCAGCGTGACCGCGACCGCGGCACGGGCGAGGGCTGGGAGCCCGTGCCCGTACCGCTGCCGACGTACGTCACCGCGCCGGTCGCCCCCCGCGCGAGCGACTCGGTCGACCTCGGCGCCCCGGACACCTGGAGCTCCGCCCGCTCCAGCACCGCGGAGCCGGCCGCCGGCCGCAAGCCCGCCGAGGAGCGCCGCGGCGGCCGCTCCCGCCGCCGCCCCCGCGAGCGCGGCCGCACCCCGCTCTTCGACCAGTACGCCGACGACGACCGCCCGCGCGCGGCCAACGAGTGACGGCGGTCACCTCCCGCCACCTCCGCTGACCAGCGAGGGAGCGGCCGGGGAGCGGATTTCCGAGCACCCGGATGGAGGTGCTAGAGTTTCACTCGTTGCAAGGGCCTGTGGCGCAGTCCGGTAGCGCACCTCGTTCGCATCGAGGGGGTCAGGGGTTCGAATCCCCTCAGGTCCACAACGCAGCACGGCAGTTCCCGAGTATTTCTCGGGAATCGTCACGAGATCCCGTCAGGTCGCATAGACCGGGCGGGATCTCGGCGTTTCCGGGGGGTGCCGGAGATGATGCCCGAACGTGGGCGGAACCTCCGGGGGTTGGCCTGCGAGGTTCCGCCCTCGTTCGGGCGCGGTGGGCGATGTCCCAGGGCTATTGGCCGTCAACGACGTTGAAACCCGTGGCCACAACAGGGGCAAGGGTGACGGGTATTCACTCCCCGGTCCGGTCCGTGCCCCGAGCGGCACGACGCGGTTACGGCCTCCGTGATCGTGTGGAGTGCGGGAGCGCCTTGTCGGGCTGGTGCCCGAGAGCCCTGCTTGCCTCGTGCGCGGCCTCGGCGACGACGGGCGCGATGCGGTCCACGTCATCGGGGCCGACCCGCTGAGTCGGCGCACCGATGCCGAGTACGGCCGCCAGCTCGCCGCGGTGGTCGAACACCGGTGCGCTGATCGAGCCGACCCCCTCGTGCCGCTCGTCGAAGGCCGCTGCCCAGCCCTGGCGGCGCGCCTGCTCCACCTGCTGGTCCAGGGCCTCGACGTCGACCTGGGTGTGCGGGGTGAATCGGGTCAGGCCGTGCCGGATGGCGTCGGTGCGCGCGGCCGGGTCGTAGGCCATGAAGATCTTCCCCGGTGCGCCGGCGTGCAAGGGCATGACCATGCCGACCTTGAACAGCCGCATCACGATGTGGCGGGTCTCGGCGACCGCGATGACCGTGCGGAACGCATCGTCGCGCACGTACAGGCAGGCGGTCTCGCCGGTCCTGTCCCGCAGTCGCTCCAGCGCCGGCGTGGTCAGCTGCACCAGGTCGAGGCCGAAGGTGCCGGGTGCGGCCAGCTGCACCAGCTCCAGGCCGATGCGGTAGTGGTCTCCCTTGCGGTCCAGGAATCCCTCGCGGACGAGATTGTGGACCAGGCGTTGGCAGGTGCTCTGCGGCAGCCCGCTCAGCCGGGTGATCTCGCCGAGGCTGGGCTCGGGGTCCTCCACGGTGAAGCAGGCCAGGATCCGCTTGATCTTCTCAAGTACCAGGAGCGGAGGAGTGCCCCCGCCGCGCTCAGTCGCCACCCGAACCTCGACTTCTTCCTTCTGGCCCCTGGACGCCCTGTCGGCCTCCAGCAGGTTGACACCTCAATCTATCTCTTACATTCTGAGTCGCGAAGTCACATTGTGAGTGAACAGCTTTCGAGGAGCGTCTCCGTGAGCACCACCGTTCTGCACGCGCCCAGCATCACCAGCGCCATGGCCCGCGACCTCGTCGGCGCCGCGATCAAGGCGGCCGAGCAGACCGACCAGCGGTTCAGCATCGCCGTCGCGGACGGCGCCGGGCACCTGGTGGCTTTCGCCCGGATGGACGGCGCCTACCTGATGAGCGCTCAGATAGCCCAGGACAAGGCGTACACCTCGGCCGCCTCCCGCATGACCACCGACCAGTGGCACGGGTTCATCAAGGACGATGCCCCCCTCGCCATGGGAGCGACCGCCGGCATCGACCGTCTGATCGCCTTCGGCGGCGGACTCCCCATCACCGTCGATGGTGTCGTCGTCGGGGGAATCGGGGTCTCCGGGGGCCACTGGTCGGACGACATCAAGATCGCTGAAGCGGCCCTCGCCGTCATCGGCTGACCGAACCGGGATCGCTGTGGGGGTCGTTGGGAGACGGCCGTCAGGGTTCGGGCCTCACGCCCCTTGGGTGAGGAGAGGTTCGTCGGCGAGGTAGGGCGGGGCGGGTTCGTACTGGATGTAGCGGCGGACCGCGCGGGCGTGGTCGCGGCCGTGGATCCGGCCGATCAGCCACAGGGCCATGTCGATCCCGGCCGACACTCCCTGGCTGGTCACCAGGTTGCCGTCCACGACATAGCGCGCGTCGCGGATCACGGTGATGTCGCCGCGGGATTCCAGGGTGTCCTCGAAGGCGTGGTGGGTGGCCACCCGTCGGCCGCGGGCCGGGCCGGCTTCGTGCAGGAGGAGCGCGCCCGTGCACACGCCGGTGACCCAGGAGACGGTGCCGGACGCCTCGGTGATCCACTCGATCAGCGCCGGGTTGTCCACCTGGTGGCGGGTGCCGTTGCCGCCGGGAACCAGGAGCACGTCCAGCGGTGGGTGGTCGTCGAAGGTGTGGTCCGGGAGCACCCGCATGCCCTTGTTGCAGCGGACGGGCCCGGGCTGCTCGGCTATCAGCACCACGGTGTCGGTGTGGTCGCGCAGCATCGAGGAGGCCGTGAACACCTCCCACGGCCCGGTGAAGTCCAGCTCCTCGACGCCCTCGAAGATCAATAGGCCGTAGGTGGTCATGCGTGCTCCTTCGACGACCGGAACCGGTCGCGGTAGTCGGACGGCGGGACGCCGAGATGGCGGTGGAACGCGCGCCGCAGGGTCTCGGCGCTGCCGAGGCCGCAACGGCGGGCGATGGTCGCGACGGGGGCGTCACCCTCGGCCAAGGCGCGCCGGGCGGCCTCGATGCGGACCCGCTCGACGTACTCGGCTGGCGGGACGCCGAGTTCGGCGGTGAACCTCCGCTGCAGATGGCGGGGGCTGAGCCCGGCGCGGGCGGCCAGATCGCCGATCGAGTGCGGGCCGCCGGGGTCGGCGTGGACCGCCGAGACCGCGGCCCGGATCGGGTCGGTGGACGGCTGGGCCGACCACAGGGGCACGCTGAACTGCGCCTGGCTGCCCGGGCGGCGCAGGAAGAGCACCAGTTCCTGGGCGATCGCGTGGGCGACTTCCCGCCCGTGGTCGTCCTCGACCAGGGCGAGCGCCAGGTCCATCCCGGCGGTCACCCCCGCCGAGGTCCAGACCCGGCCGTCGCGGATGAAGATCGGATGGGTGTCGACGGCCAGCTCCGGGTGCTCCCGTCGGAGTTGGCCGTCGCGGCTCCAGTGGCTGGTGACCCGGTGGTCCGCCACCAGCCCGGCGGCGGCGAGCAGGAACACGCCACTGCACACCGAGGTCACCCGGCGGGCCGTGGCGCCGGCGGCGGCGATCCACGCCACCAGCGCCGGATCGGTCCGGGCCTCGTCGACCCCGCTGCCACCGGCCACCACCAGGGTGTCGATGCCGCGCGGGTCCAGATCGTCGATCCCGTGGTCGGCGTGCACCCGCAGCCCGCTGTTCGACCGCACCAGCCCCGCGGCGGGTCCGACGGTCTCGCAGGAGTAGCCGGGACGGAGCCGGGCGGCCTGTTGGAACACCTCGAACGGCCCGGTGAGATCGAGGAGCTGAAATCCCTCGAAAGCGACGAAAACGATGCGTTGCTGATCCACGGTTTCAGCCTGCGGCTGCCGTGAGGTGGCGTCAACGACGGTGACCCCACGGTTTGCGCCATGGCCCTGCGGGGCTGTCCCCGTGCCGCCTGTCACCGGTCCGGCGGATTCTCGGCTGCGGCCCGTCTTGCCGCCTGCGGCGGCGAGCGCCCTGCGGGCGCGTCCTCAAGCGCCGGACGGGCTGGATGTGGCTGAGCTCGACCTCAGCCTGTCCGGCGATTGAGGACAGAAAACAGCAGCCTGTCCGGCGCTTGAAGTACCGCCGCCGGGCGCGGCTACAGCTTGTTCGCCACCTTGCGCGCGACGCGGACGATGTCGCCCGTGGGCTTCGCGGAGTAGCCGGGGTGACGCCGGGTCCAGCGGTCCTCCAGTGCGAACCAGTCGATGGCCTTCGGCTTACGGCGCGCCGCCATCGCCGCGTCCAGTTCGTCGAAGTACGTCTTCCAGCGCAGCCGGTAGAGCCCGCCGACCAGCCCGGACCACTCGCGGTTGGCGTAGTCGTGCAGCTTGCCGCGGTTCGCCGAGTCGCGCGCGCCCCAGGTCGTCAGCAGGGACACGGCGTCGTATTCGAGCTGGTCGCGCTCGGCGGCGGAGGAACCCCAGGCGCGGGCGTCGGCGATCCAGCGGCCCAGCAGATGGCGCTCGTCGGTGGCGACGGCCTGTTCCAGGAGGGTCATCCAGTCCAGCCACTGGCGGGTGAGATCGCGGAAGCGGGACTTGTCGCGGGCGTCGTAGGCGGCCTTGACGCGTGGCAGCAGCAGGCGACTGCGGTTGGAGACGGTCTGCCGGGTGACGTCGAGCAGGTCGTAGCGATAGGCCGTGCTCCGTCGCAGCGCCGGTGCCACGGCGAGGAGTTGGGGGAGGGCCTTGTCGAACTCCTTGGCGTCGTAGCGCAACTGCTTGGGCGACCAGCTGGCCGCCCGGTTGACGGCCAGGTCCGGGCGGGCGCCGAAGAGGCCGTCGGCCGGCTCGCCCCAGCCGTCGGCGCGGGTGGTGCCGTAGGCGGTGCGGCGCAGCACGTCCCAGGCGCGGACGGCCTGGGGGTCGGCGGCACCGTAGCGGTAGTGCGGCCACTGCCGGAACCAGTCCGTCAGCCCGACCCGGCCCTCCGTCCAGGGCAGGTCGCTGAAGAGGGCGAGAGCGGCGGGGTTGTTGTCGGCGGCCTCGGGCATCAGCGCGATGCCCTTCAGGGCGCTGCCGTCCTTCGTGCGCCACCGTTCGTAGAGGTCGGCCCAGTCGCGGGTGTTGGCGCCCAGCGCGGTGTGGCCGCCGAAGTTCCAGATCGACCCGAAGGCGTACGGGGTGCCGGACCAGTCCGCCTCGCGGTCGGTGACGTTGGGGTAGTGGTCGGAGATCCCGTCGAGGATGAGCATCCGGGAGCGGTCGACGGCCTCGATGATCTCGCGCCGGGGGTTGTCCTGCCAGCCGAGGATGACCCACGTGGCGTCGGGGTGCGCGGCCCGCAGGGCCTTCTCCACGGCTCGGGCGGCGTCGCCGACGGGCACGTTCCCGGGTTTGCCGCCCTCGTGCAGCAGATCCATCTTGTACATCGACGTCGCGCCGTACAGCTCCTGCTGCACCTTGTAGAAGGTCCGCGCGACCCGACCGAAGGCGGCCGTCCGGGGGTCGAGCCAGTCGGGGCGGGGGAAACCGCCCCAGTCGCCCTGGGGGATGACCCGCGCGCCGGGCTCGCGGCTCGCGAAGCCGGGCGGCACGGTGCCGAAGTAGCCGGGGAGGACCGGGGTCATGCCCAGCTCGCGCAGCCGCCGCACGATCTTCTGCGCGAGCGCGGTGCGCCGGTCGAGGAGGCCGCGGGAGACCGGGCCGCCGAAGTCCGACATGTTCTGCAACAGCCACCACGGCTGGTGCGCGGGCCCGGGAACCCACCGGCGGACCTCGGCGTCGCTGTAACCGTGTTCGATAAATGTGCGGTGGTAGACGGCGTCGGCGCCGGCGTAGACCAGAACCTCGTTGAAGCCGTGCAGCGCCAGGACGTCGAGTTCGCGTTCCCAGTACGCCCAGCCCTGGTACGGGCCGGTGTAGCCGTCGTTGGTGTCGTTGAGGACGAACCGGTGCGTGACGTTCGAAGCCCGGACGAGAGGGGTACGCACGCCGGGGAGGCGGTCGGGGAGGTCGGTCTGCGCGCCGGTCCAGGAGAAGTGGGCGTGCGCCACATGTCTGAGGTACCAGTGGAAGCCGGTCAGCTGGACGGCCGGAGTGCTTCCCTCCACGACGATCGCGCCTTCCTCCCCCGAGACCCGGAAGGCGTCCGTGCCGTTCCTGGGCGGGACGGTGCGGAAGGTGACCTGGCCGTGGTGGCGGGGCAGCAGCCGGGCCAGCGCCGCGGCTGCCGCGTCGCTCGCGGTGGCCGAGGGCGTGGTCGCGGGCCCGGCCGCCTTGCGGCCGGACGTCGTGCTCGCCGCTGCGGATCCCTTGGCTCCGGACGCGGCGGCGGGCGCGCCCGCCGCGGTGAGGGCGGCGGTTCCCGCGAGAGCGCCGAGGATCGAACGTCGGGCGATGTGCATGAGTGACCTCCACCATGGCACTGCGGCGACTGGACTGGACCACTTGAGCGCGAAGATCCTATGAGCAAACGATCGAACAGGGGTAAGGGCACGGGTGGCAATCCAGCCACGCCGGTTACATTTGGCACGAATGGCCCCACGGGACGTGACCAACCTGCGGGGCGTGACCGACGCACCGCAGTTCAGATCGCTCGCATCAGCCCGCTCCGTCCCATCGGTATGAGGAACCCCGTGCGACCACTCACCGCGACCATCGGCGCCCTGGCACTGGTCGGCGGGCTGCTGGGCATGTCGCTGTGCGGGTGCGCCGATCCCGGAGGGCTGAAGGTGTCCGGTCCCGCGCAGAGCCCCTCGGTCACCAGCGGCCCGGTCTTCGTCGCTCAGACCGTGCCGAAGCCGCGGCTGCGGCGGCCGGAGTCCTTGGACATCGGCAAGGACGTCACGCTCTCCGGACTGCGCTGGCGGAGCTGGGGCGGGCCGACGGCGGAGGCGACCGGCGAGGTGTCCGGCGCCCGATGCGCGCCCGCCTGCCGCGACAAGCCGGCCAGGGCCGAGGTCACCTTCACCGGGCTCGTCCGGCACGACCGCGTCGGCTACTACAGCCGGGCCACGGTCACCGCGGAGGGACTGCCGCCCCGGCAGCGCGAGGAGCTGCGCGACCTGCGGCTTTTCGTGCCCCAGGGCTGAACCGGGGCTGACCGGCTGACCCCAGGACCGACCCCGGCGCCGACCTCAGCACCGAACCCAGGGCTGACTCCGGAGCCCGAACCCCGAGCTGATCCCCGAGACGACTGCCCAGCCGACCGCCGAGGAGCCCGACCCCATGGGACTGCGCACGAAGATCGGCGTGGTGATCACCGCCACCGCTGCCCTGGTCGCCGTCATCATGGGCCTGGTCGTGCACCACCGCACCGCCGTGAACCAGCTGGAGACCGCTCGCGAGACCATCGACGCCCGGCTCGGCACGGCCGTCGAGGACCACGCCACCGGCGTCGACCGGCACCGCGCCCCCGACCGGCGTCGCGCGCTCCTGAACCCCGAGCGCCTGCCCGCGCCGCTGCGCGAGGCCGCCGAGCGCGGCAAACGCGCCACCTACCTGGACCGCAGCGGCGGCCGCCCGGTGCTGTGGGCCGCCAGCCGCGTCGGCGACGACATCATCGCGCTCAGACACCCCTACGAGCGCCAGACCCGCAATCTCCGTGACCTCGACGAGGTCCTCTGGCTGGCCGGCGGCCTCGGCACCGCCTTCGCGGGCGTCGTCGGGGTGACGCTGGCGACCGTGGCCGGCCGCCGCCTCAACGCCTCCGCCCGCATCGCCGAACGGATAGCCCGGGGCGACCACAGCGCCCGGCTCCGCCCGCGCGGCGGCAAGGACGAGATCGCGCGGCTGACCATCGCCGTCAACACCATGGCCGACGCCCTCTCCGCCCGTCTGGAGGCCGAGCGCGAGGTCACCGCCAACATCGCGCACGAGCTGCGCACCCCCGTCGCGGGCCTGGTCGCCGCCGCCGGGCTGCTGCCGCCGGGCCGGCCGGCGGAGATGGTGCGGGAGAGGGCCGAGCGGGTGCGCGGCCTGATGGAGGACGTCCTGGAGGTGGCCCGCCTTGACGGCTCCGCCGAGCGCGCCGAGACGGACGTACGGGCGCTGGGGGAACTGACGCGGCGGGCGGTCGGCACGGTCGTCATGGACGGCCGGGAAACGGCGGAGGTGCGCATCGAACGCGACTGCGTGATCGAGACCGACGCCCGGCGCGTCGAGCGCATCCTGGCCAACCTCGTCACCAACGCCTTCCGGCACGGCAGCGCGCCGGTCGTGGTGGAGGTCGACGGCGGGCTCGTCCGGGTGCGGGACAAGGGCCCGGGGTTCCCGCCGGACCTGTTGGCGCGCGGGCCGCAGCGGTTCCGTACGGGCTCGGGTTCGGGGCTCGGCCTGGGGCTGACGATCGCGGCGGGACAGGCACGGGTGCTGGGGGCGCGGCTCGCCTTCGCGAACCCGGCGGGCGGGGGAGCGGAGGCGACGCTGGACCTGCGGGCGTCGGTGGCAGCCCAGGGCGAGCGCTGAGGTGCGCGTCGGCGCGGCAGGGCCAAGAGTGGAGCCGTGGAGACGGGGAAGCTTCTGACCCAGCAGAAGCTTTCAGCAGACGGGAGCGACAGATGGACGAGAACGTCCTGTTCATGAACGTCGACGGGCCCGAAGTGGGCCACCGGGCGCTCGACGCGCTGCGCAAGGCGCACGCCGACGACGACATCCGGCTGCGCGAGGGGGCGGTGATCGCCCGTGACGCGGACGGCGCCCTCGACTTCCCCGACGCGGTCGACAACACCGGCTCCGCGCGGGCCTTCGCCGTGGGCGGCCTGATCGGCGGGCTCCTCGGCATCCTCGGCGGCCCGCTCGGCATCATGATCGGATTCGGCGCGGGCGGTCTGATCGGCGGCATGCGCGACGCGCGCGAGGCCACCGCCGACAACGCGGCGCTGGAGATGCTCGCCGCCGAGGTGCCGCCGGGCAGCACGGTCCTGGTCGCCGAGATCGAGGAGAACGGCCCCGACATCGTCGACGACCTCCTCGCACCGTACGGCGACGTCTCCACGCGCTACCCGGCGGACCGGGTGCGCGAGGAGGTCGAGCGGGCGATCGCGGAGGGGCGCTCGTAGGACGGGCGTCAGCGGTTGCGGGGCGCGAGCGGCTTGGCGAAGCAGCGGCTGCTGTCGTACTCGCGGTACAGCCCGAACTTCGGCACCTCCGGGGCGTAGCCGCTGGACAGGTACAGGGCGATCGCCTCGGGCTGCTGGTCGCCGGTCTCCAGCACCATGCGCGTACGCCCCGCATCCCGGGCGCTGTCCTCCAGCGCCGCCAGGATCCGCCGGGCCAGCCCGAGGCCGCGCGCCTCGGGGACCACGTACATCCGCTTCAGCTCGGCGTCGCCGTCCGCGTACCCCTCCTCGTTGCGCTCCTGCGCCCGCCAGCCGCCGGTGGCGACGGGGAGCCGTCGGAGTCGTACGCGATGAGATACAGGCCACGCGGCGGGGCGAACTGCGAGGGGTCCAGCGGGGTGAGATCACCGTCGCCGTATCGCTCGACGTACTCCAATTGCACCTGGTCATTGAGCTTTATGGCGTCAGGGTGGTCGTACGCGGCGGTCACGATCTGCATCCGGAAATCGTACGGTCGTACCGGTGGAGTGCGGCAGGGGTGTCTCAGAGGTCGGTATCGTGCCGGAATGCTCACCGTGACCACCGTGAACGTCAATGGCCTCCGCGCCGCCGCCAAGAAGGGCTTCGTCGACTGGCTGGCGCAGACCGAAGCCGATGTCGTCTGCCTCCAGGAAGTGCGCGCCGAGCCGCACCAGCTCCCCGACGAGGTGCGCGAGCCCGCAGGCTGGCACACCGTGCACGCCCCGGCGGCGGCCAAGGGCCGAGCGGGCGTCTCCCTCTACTCCCGGCGCGAGCCGGACGCGGTACGGGTCGGCTTCGGCTCGGCGGAGTTCGACGGCAGCGGCCGCTATGCGGAGATCGACCTGCCCGGCGTCACGGTCGCCAGCCTCTACCTCCCCTCGGGCGAGGTCGGCACGGACCGGCAGGACGAGAAGGAACGCTTCATGGCGGAGTTCCTTCCGTACCTGGTGGGCCTGAAGGCGCGGGCGGCGGCGGAGGGCCGCGAGGTGCTGGTCTGCGGCGACTGGAACATCGCCCACACCGAGGCGGACCTCAAGAACTGGAAGGCCAACCGCAAGAGCGCGGGCTTCCTCCCCGAGGAGCGGGAGTGGCTGACGAAGGTCTTCGAGGAGTACACGGACGTCGTCCGCGCCCTGCACCCGGGCGTCGAAGGCCCGTACTCCTGGTGGTCCTACCGGGGCCGCGCCTTCGACAACGACTCCGGCTGGCGCATCGACTACCTCGTCGCGACGCCGGGCCTGGCGGAGCGGGCGCTCAAGGCGGTCGTGGAGCGGGCGGCGACGCACGACCTGCGGTGGAGCGACCACGCGCCGGTCACGGCGGTCTTCGACCGCTGAGGCCGCCGCTGCCCCGTCCGCGTGCCCCGGGAGAGGAACGCGGGCGGGGCCGGTAGAGGGCTCCGATCAGTGCTCGCGTGGCCGGACGGGGGTGCGGGTCGCTGCTTGGCGCCACCACCACAAGCCCCGGCAGGCGGGGAGCGAGAGGCCGAAGAAGCCCCCGCACTGTGCGCACCAGGGCAACCCGTTCTCGGGGTCGGTGCGGCACTCGACTGCGCAGCGGGGGCACTTCACCACGGGACCTACTCTCAGGCGCTCAGGTCGAACTCTCCGGCCTTCACGGCGCCCGTGAGTGTCGCCCACGAGTCCGCCGTCATGGTGACGATGGTCTCGGGTCGCTCACTGTCCCGCAACGCCACCACGCCCGGCACGTTCACGGCCACCTGCGGACAGTTGTTGACCTTCTTGTCGCGGCAGGCCGCCGCGCTGACGAACTCGAACTCCGGCTGTTCGATCATGGTGCTCGATCCCTTCGCGGAACTGCGGAGAGACGTTCCCCGCGCCGTCGTGCGCTTGCTGCCCCGCCCCGGCTGCCGTCCTCACCGATCGCTCAGAGGGAGCCGGAGCAGGTGTCCAGGGGGTGGCTTGCGCCGGTTCGAGCGCGAGCGGGCTACCCGGCTCAATCGCTCGTGAGTGCTGCTCCACCACTTCGCCGACGATCACCCGCGACACGTCGATGTCGTGTGGGGGATCAAGCTGGCAGTAGTCCCCGAAGTTCCGTCGGTACCGCAGGTGTTTGGTGGCTTGGGTGTGAACGCGCATCCACTCTTCGACGGCCTCCGGGGATTCGCGCACGAGGGACTCCGCACCGCATTCGGACTCGTCGCCCGACACGCATACGGCGCTGTACTCAGGCCAAGCCGACGAATCCTGAGCGATCGTGAACGGCACGTACCGAAAGATCCGGCTCATGGCTGCGCCCCGGCGCTCAGCTTCACGGAGGAATCAGGCCGTCCCCGTCCCACACGGTGGAGCGCACACATGCAATCGGGGAGGCTCATGCTGCCGGGTGGCAGGTCCGAACCGTCCGCCGTTTCCCCCAGCGCACGTTGCGTCCGAAGGATCAAGAGCCTGCCGCCGTTACCACGCTCCGCGATCAAGCGGGCCAGTCGTGCCCGCGTGGCGCTTCTCATCTCGCTTCGCCTGCCTTCTCCACCGGCTCGTACTGATGTGGCTCCAGCGTCCGCGCGGCCGTGATCTCTGACTAGCGGCCTCGTGTAGGCCAACTGTCGGCCAGACTGTGGTTATGGCAGGCAGCGTCGGGGCCAACATCAGGCGCCTACGAGAACAGCGCGGGTGGAGTCAGGCGCGCTTAGCGCGCGAGACCTGCCGTGCCGCTGGGGTTACTGGCGAACCGATCGGCCGGCAAGAGATCAGCCGGTACGAGACAGGGAAGCGCACGCCCCGCGAGTGGCTGCCGTTCATTGCTGTCGCTCTCGGCGTGCCCGTGGACGTGCTCGCAGCGTCGCAGAAGCCCGCTGAGCCCCCATTGCCGACCCTCGCTGACTATCTGCCCGCCGTTGATCCCCTAGCGTCTCTGAGCGCCCGTACGGGGCGCCGTATCGGCATGGGGGCCGTTGGGGACCTGCGGCAGCGCGTACACGGGCTCAGGCTTGCCGACGACGTGATTGCAGGGGGAGATCTCATCCGGCCCGCCCTGCGTGAACTCCGTTCCGCTGTGAAGCTCTACCGCGAAGCCAGTCACAGCGAGGATGTTGGGCGCGAACTGCTTCGCCAGATCGGGGAGTTGGCGCAGATTGCCGGATGGATCGCCAGTGATGCCGGACAACATGAAGAGGCGGAGTCGATCTATCGGCTAGGGATGAGCGCTGCCAGGCAGGCAGGCGACATGACGCTAGCCGGGAATCTTGCCGGGTCGCTCGCGTACCAGTTCAGCAACACCGGCCGGGAAGCTGAGGGGCTGAGCCTTGCCTGTGCCGCCCTGAACGTTGCAGGCCCGGGCGCACCCCCCAAGGCGCGGGCTCTGTACCTGGATCGCGTGGCGTGGGCAGAGACGAAGGTGGGGGGACATGCCCAGGCTCAGGCAGCGATGCGGGCGCTCGGGGAAGCCAGTGAGGCACTGGCGCAGGACAGCGCCGGTACAGAGTCACCGGGTTACCTGTATTGGGTGGATGCCGGGGAACTCCAAGTCATGGAGTCGCGCGTCTATACGGAGCTGCGCCGCCCGCTCAGGGCGGTCCCGTTGCTGCGGGGCGTGCTGAGCCGGTACGACGCGACGCACACTCGAGAACTCGCGCTCTACCTGTCCTGGCTTGCTGTCGCCCTGGCGGACGCCAATGAGCCAGAGGAAGCGGCGGCAACGGCGGAACGCGTGATCACCCTGTCCGCCGACGTGGCCAGCGAGAGGACAGCGGAACGGGTCGGGGTCGTCCTTGCGCGCCTCGGGGAGTTCCGGGACGTGCCCGAAGTTCGCGCCCTACTCGATAGCGTCGCGTGAGGCGCCCCCGGCCCTGAAACTCGTACAGAGACAGGAGTGCCGCTGGATGACGAGGGCATGTGTCGATCAGCCCGGCCGGTACTTCTCGTGCGGCGTCGCTCGTTCCCATACAGCTTCGAACGCTGATGTGCACAGCTTGACCAACGCGGGCTCAGTGGCGACTTCCTCACCAGTGAACCGCCCGTCACGGCCGTGATCACACCGGCGGTCGGCACGGCGTGGACACGCCCCTGGACCAGAGTTCCTCCGTGTGTTCCGCGAAGCGGGAGAACATTCCGGCGCGCCCTTTACCGTGCAGGTGCAACAGCGGGGAGTCGTGCCCGACCAGCCGGGCCAGGTGTGGCGTGACCAGTGCCTGGTCATCGAAGCGGAACACTGACAGGGACACATGGTTGATCGCGTCCGCCGGTGCGGAGAACCGCGTTTCCAGCCCCTCGACCGGCCCGAGTTTCCCGAGGTGCTCCAGGGTGACCCTGATCCGTGTCGAGACGGTCAGGGCGACATCCTCGATCTGTTCGCGCTGCCGGGCGACCTCTCCCTCCGGGTCACCCAGAAGGAAGCGGATCCGGCACCCCTGTTCCGCCTTGCGGCGCAGGGTGCCGACGAAGTCGGGCTGGTCCAGCCAGAGGAAGTAATTCGTGAACCCCGCGAAGAGCAGTTCCTCGGCCGCGTTCTCGATCAGCTCGCCCCAGACCGTCGACGGGCAGGCCGACCGGTAGGGGTAGCTGTGGACGATCTCCCTGTCCGTTCCCGTCTTGATGCGGTCTTTGACGGCCTTGGGCCACAACATCGCTTCGTCAACTCCCAACGCGTCGCAGGCATCCTGGCGGTTTCTGGGATGGGGGATCAGCTCGGCATCACTGATCCAACGCTCGACCGTCTTCCCCGACACCCCTACCCGTACGGCCAGTTGCCGAGGAGAGAGGCCGACATCGGCCATAGCCGATCGCAGGGCAGTGTTCAAGGGCTCCCCTCCGGACGTTTGGGACGTTTTCACGCTAGCGCCGTCACGGCCGAACTGTCTGTGGAATGGCGCTGATACGTCACGTAGGGGGATCGACAGTGGGACGCCACCGCGCGAGTTCCTGCCTTGTGCAGGGGCCGACCGGCCGGGAACCGCTGACAAAGGAGCGTCGATATGCGAGACCTTATGGCCCGCTGGTTCGGATGGGTGAAAGTGGGGGCGGCCCTTGGAGTGCTGTCCGGGGCCGGTGAATCTCCTGGCCCTGCCCCCGCCGCCCCGCAGCCGGATCCCAGCTCCTCGTACCACCTGTGGGTGACCCCGCACGGTATCGACGTCCGGCCGCGCCGGAACTGCGAGGGGCGGGTGGCTCCGCCCGGGAAAGCCCACGAGCCCGAGCCCGGGGACCTCGTGCACGACACCGTCAGGGATCGCGCAGGCGTCGTCATGGGCCACGAAGGGCCCCGGCTCCAGCTCCGCCCGCTCGGCGGCGGCGTCGAGTGGGAGGCGACTCCCGGGAGTATCCGGCTCCTGAGCCAGGTGGAGCGGCTCAGTGCGCGCGTGGCCGATGCCAACCATCGCAGCATGTGGGGGGCGGTGGACCGGGTATGAGCGAAGTGATCGTGCGCCGGTGGGCGGCCTCCGGGGGCCGGCGTCCTCCGTGTGCGGAGTGCCGGGACATCAAGCGCACGTGGGTCCGTGCCCTGGGCGCCGGTGACCGTCCGCAGGCCGAAGCGGTGATCGTGGCCATGGGCCGGCACCAGCGCGCCGCGCATGCGTGAGCGTCGTGCGGGCGAGGTCGGCTCAGCCGTGACGCCCGCCCGCTTCGAGCGTCAGGGCTTGGTCACCGGTGCCTGCAGTTCGGTCACCCAGTCGTCGCGGTTGTCCGGGCACTCCAGGTTGATCTCCCGCGGGTAGCCGGCCGACCGGTAGCCGTTGTCGTCGATCCAGACGGCCAGGGCCTGGGCCGTGGGCAGCACGGTGTCGAGCGAACCGCGGTGCACGATGGTCGCCGCCTGATCGACGGGCGGCAGGTCGAGCACCCGGAAGGCGCCGTCCTGGAGCGGGGCCGCGACCTGGACGCCGGCGTGGACGCTGATCCTGCCGCCGCCCTCCGGGGAGTCCTCGTAATAGGCGACGCCGGGCCCCGCCGGCGTGACACCGGCCGCCTCCAGGCGCCGGAACAGCTCGTCGTAGAGCGGTCCGATGACCGGGCCGATGTCCTCGGGGTCGAAGCTCGCGGCGGTCGCGGTCAGCTCCGCCACCCGGATCGCCGGGACGTTCTTGATGACGACGTCGTTCGTGGGCATGTGCCCCTCGCTCTCGATCGACCGGAGCCTCGCCTCGACCTGGACCAGCCGCGCCGCCGCGGCGGTCACGGCGACTTCCAGCTCGGCCCGCCGCAGCCGCAGCATGGCGCGCAGTTCCTCGGTGGTGACCTTCTCGTCCAGGATCCGTCGGACCTGTTGGAGGGTCAGGCCGAGCTCTTTCAGCGCGATGACGCGGTTCAGGCGGGCCAGCTGGACAGCCGAGTAGTACCGGTAGCCGGTGGCGGGGTCGACGTGGGCCGGGGGCAGCAGTCCGGTGGCGTCGTAGTGACGCAGCATGCGGACCGATACCCGGCCGTGCCGGGCGAAGTCTCCGATGGTGAACATGATGTCTCCGAGTTCAGCGCCTGACACGGTGTGAGGGTCAAGCGCGACCGGGCCGGCGTGGGGCGGCTCCCGGGCGGGGCTCAGTCCGCCGCCGGAGGCGTCGGCCAGGTCTCCAGTTCCGCCCGTACGCGGCGGTCCATCGCCATCGAGACCTCCGCGTCGACCACCGTCTTCACGATCGGGCGCAACTGGTCCAGGGCTTCCGTCACGCGGGCCACCTCCGTGGGCGGGAGAGGGTCGCCCGAGGCCGCGTGGGTGAGGATGTCGGCCAGGACGTGGCGGCGGACCAGGGTCGTGAACGTCTCGGCCAGGGCGTTCGCGTGGATGCGGACCTCCCGGCCCGCCGCTATGACGGCCGACAGCGGAACGCCGTTGCGCACAAGGGTCGTTGACGCGTCCAGGAGGCGGCGGCTGATGTGGACGAGGTCGTCGCCGTCCATGGCCAGGAAGCCGAGGTCCAGGGCGGCCGCCAGGTTCTCCTCGGTGTCCTCGCCCCAGAAGCGGTCGGCCAGGACGTCGGGGGTGAGGCGGACCGGGGATTCCTCGGACCAGGGGGCGGCCATCGCGCCGCTGAGGCCGAGGAGGTCACCGACGCCGCGGCCGCATTCGAAGGCGCTGAGGAGTTCGGCGATGCCGCCGAGGGTGTGGCCCCGGTCCAGGAGGGCCGTGATGGTGCGCAGCCGGGCCAGGTGGTGGCCGTTGTACCAGGCGATGCGGCCCTCCCGGCGCGGTGGCGGGACGAGCTTGCGCTCACGGTAGAAGCGCAGCGTGCGGACCGTGATGCCGGCCTCCTCGGCCAGCTCCGCCACACGGTATTCGCGCTCTTCACCGGGGATGTCCGCGCCACCGCTCTCGTCGTTCGCCACCCTCGCAGCGTAGGGCCTGTCCGGCGGATTATGGGGTGCGCCGTCGCTGCGCGACGGTGTCCTCAAGCTCCCCCAGCTACCGCTGGGAGGTGCCCCCAGCGGGCTGCTGTGCTGTGTCCTCAAGCGCCGGACGGGCTGATCTCAGCCCGTCCGGCGCTTGAGGACGCGTCCGTAGGGTGCTTACCGCCGCAGGCGGGTGCGACCGTCAGTAACTTCCCTTTTCCCGACCCCTATCGCTCCCCGGACGTCTGCCCTACGCTCCCCACCATGCCAGTGACTGCTGGCACGGTCGAGTCGAACCGGAGGCGGCGGCATGGTCGGCGGCAAGGGTGAGCACGTACGGGTGGCGGTGATCGGGTCCGGGTTCGGCGGGCTGGGGGCGGCCGTGCGGCTGCGCCGCGAGGGCATCACCGATTTCGTGGTCCTGGAGCGGGCCGACAGCCTCGGCGGGACCTGGCGGGACAACACCTACCCGGGCTGCGCCTGCGATGTGCCCTCCCATCTCTACTCCTTCTCCTTCGCCCCCAACCCCGAGTGGCCGCGCGCCTTCTCCGGCCAGCCGCACATCCGCGCCTATCTGGAGCGGGTCGCCGACACCTTCGGCCTCCGGCCCCATCTGCGGTTCGACGCCGAGGTGCGGTCCATGCGCTGGGACGTCGACGAGCTGCGCTGGGAGATCGACAGCGCCGCCGGGCCCCTCACCGCCGACGTCGTCGTCTCCGCGACCGGGCCGCTGTCCGACCCGAAGATCCCGGACGTCCCCGGCCTCGGCACCTTCCCCGGCAAGGTCTTCCACTCCTCCCGCTGGGACCACGGCTACGACCTGCGCGGCAAGCGCGTCGCGGTGGTCGGCACCGGTGCCTCCGCCGCCCAGATCGTCCCGGCCGTCCAGCCCGACGTGGCGCGCCTGACCCTCTTCCAGCGCACACCCCCGTGGGTGCTGCCGCGCTTCGACCGGCGGATCACCGCCGCCGAGCGCTGGCTGCACACCCGCGTCCCCGCCACCCGGGCCGTCCGGCGCGGACTGCTCTGGAGCGTACGGGAGTTGCAGGTCAGCGCCTTCACCAAGCGAACGAAGGAGCTCGGCCTCGTCGAGGGCATCGCCAAGGCCCATCTGCGCCGGGCCGTCAAGGACCCGGTGCTGCGGGCCCGGCTCACCCCCGACTACCGCCTCGGCTGCAAGCGTGTCGTGCTCTCCAGCGACTACTACCCCGCTCTCGCGCGGCCCAATGTGGATCTCGTGGCGTCGGGGCTCGCCGAGGTGCGCGGCTCCACGCTCGTCGCCGCCGACGGCACACAGACCGAGGCCGACGCCATCGTCTTCGGCACCGGTTTCCACGTCACCGACATGCCGATCGCCGAGCGGGTGACCGGCGCGGACGGCATCACGCTCGCCGAGTCGTGGAAGGACGGCATGAAGGCCCTGCGCGGCACCAGCGCCGCCGGGTTCCCGAACTTCCTCACCCTGATCGGACCCAACACCGGCCTCGGGAACAACTCGCTGATCCTCATCATCGAGGCGCAGTTGAACTACCTGGCCGACTACCTGCGGCAGCTCGACACCCTCGGCGGCAGGGCCGCGCTCGACGCCCGCCCCTCGGCCGTCAACGCCTGGTCCCGGATGATCCGGACCCGCATGGAACGCACGGTCTGGAACTCCGGCGGCTGCGACAGCTGGTACCTGGACGCGCAGGGCCGGAACACCACCCTCTGGCCCGGCACCACCGCCGAGTTCCGCAAGGTCACCCGCCGGGTCGACCTCGCCGAGTACCGACTCCTGCGGGTGCCACGCCGGGCGCCCCTCGCGCCCGTCGCGGCCGAGGCCGGCCGATGAGCCGCCGGGGGAGCCTCGAGGGGCAGGTGGCCGTCGTCACCGGTGCGGCCCGGGGCGTCGGGGAGCTGCTGGCCCGCAAGCTCTCCGCGCGCGGCGCGAAGCTGGCCCTCGTCGGCCTGGAACCGGAGGAACTGAGACGCGTCGCGGAATCCCTGTACGAGGACGCCGCGCACTGGCACGCCGACGTCACCGACCCCGAGGCGATGACCCGCGTCGCGCGCGAGGTCAAGTCCCGCTTCGGCAAGGTCGACATCGTCGTCGCCAACGCGGGTGTCGCCGCCGGCGGCCCCTTCATCGACTCCGACTTCGACGACTGGCGCCGGGTCGTCGAGGTCAACCTGATCGGCAGCGCCGTCACCGGCCGCGCCTTCCTGCCCGTCCTGGCCGAGAGCCGGGGCTATCTGCTCCAGATCGCCTCGGCCGCCGCCATCGCCCCGGCGCCGATGATGAGCGCCTATTGCGCTTCGAAGTCGGGCGTCGAGGCGTACGCGCACTGCCTGCGCGCCGAGGTCGGCCACAAGGGCGTACGGGTCGGGGTCGGCTATCTGAGCTGGACCGATACCGACATGGTGCGCGGAGCCGACCAGTACGAGGTGATGCGGGAGCTGCGGCAGAGGCTGCCCTGGCCGGCGAACCGCACCTACCCGCTGGGCCCGGCCGTCGACCGGCTCGTGGCGGGCATCGAACGGCGCTCGGCGCATGTGTACGCCCAAGGGTGGCTGCGCGGCATGCAGGCCGTACGCGGTTATCTGCCCGGCCTCATCGCGGTCCGCGGACAGCGCGAGATGCGGCACTTCGAGCCGCGACTGGCCGGGATGCGAGGCGGGCTGGTGGGGGCCGGGGGCGCCGCCGACGAGAAGTCCCGCGCGGGGCGATGACCGGGGGCTGGTAGCGCTCGGTAGTCGTACGATATGCGCGGCGTGATGGCCCGTGCCACGCTGATTCGGGGCCCCTCGACGGTCCCGAACACTCACCCTCACTAGGAGTGAACCAGCATGGGCATCAAGGACGAGATGCAGGAGAAGGCCCAGAAGGCCAAGCAGAAGATGCAGGACAAGCAGGGCGACGCCTCTCAGCGCGGCCAGAGCGAACAGGACCGCCTGCGCGAGCGCGCGGACCAGCAGCGCGAGCAGGGTCAGCGCAGCTTCGACGACATCCAGGACGACATGGACGACCGTCGGTAAGAGGCAAGAGCCGGTAAGGGGCGCACCCCACGGGGGTGCGCCCCTTACCCATGCCCATGCCCTCGCCCTCGGCGGTCAGCGCGGCGGCAGCCTCGGCCTGCCGACGGCGGGTCTCTTGCCGCTTGCGGCAGCGGGCGCTCTGCGGGCGCGTCCTCAAGCGCCGGACGGGCTGTTTTCCATCGGTCAGCGCGGCGGCAGCTTCGGCCGGCGCAGGTCCGGGACCGCCGAGTAGTCCGGCGGCTTCGTGCAGCCGTGGCGTTCCAGCAGATCCAGAGCCACCCGCACCGCGTCGTCCAACTGCTTGTGCCGGCCCTCCGCCCAGTCGAGCGGTGTGCGGTCCACCTCGATGTCGGGTTCGACCCCGCGGTTCTCCACGCCCCAGCCGTACGCGTCGAACCACGCCGCGTTCATCGGCACGGTGATCGCGCTGCCGTCACCGAGCCGGTGCCGGCCGGTCATCCCGACCACCCCGCCCCAGGTGCGCAGGCCCACCACCGGGCCGATGCCCTGGAGCTTGAACGCGGCGGTGATCATGTCGCCGTCGGAGGACGTCATCTCGTCGGCGATCGCCACGACCGGGCCGCGCGGGGCGTTGCTCGCGTAACTCACCGGCTGGGCGCCGCGCGTCAGGTCCCAGCCGATGATCGTGCGGGTCAGCTTCTCCACGACCAGCTCGCTGATGTTGCCGCCCGCGTTGCCCCGGACGTCCACGATCAGCGCCTGGCGGGACATCTCCATCCGCAGGTCCCGGTTGAACTGCGCCCACCCCGAGCCGCCCATGTCGGGGATGTGCAGATAGCCGCACTTGCCGCCGCTCAACTCCCGGACGACGGCCCGGCGCTTGGTCACCCAGTCCTGGTAGCGCAGCGGCCGCTCGTCGATCAGCGGCACGACGGCCACCCGGCGGGCGGGCGGCGGCGTGGCGTCGTCCGCCCCCTCCTCCGGTGGCGGGGGGCGGAACGTCAGCTCCACCGTGGTGCCGCCCGCCGCCGCCAGCAGCGGGTACGGGCCGGTGACCGGGTCCACCGGGCGCCCGTCGACGTGGGTGAGCGCCGAGCCCTCGCGGATGCCCGAACCGGCCAGCGGTGAACGGGCCTTGGAGTCCGAGGACTCGCCGGGCAGGATGCGCCGCACGGTCCAGGAGCCGTCCTTCCGGTGGGTGAGGTTGGCCCCGAGGAGGCCGATCGCGCGCTGGTAGTGCGGCGGGCCCTCGTTGCGGCGGGCCGCCACGACGTACGCGTGCGAGGTGCCGAGCTCGCCGAGGACCTCGCGCAGCAGGTCCGCGAATTCGTCGGGGGAGGCGACCCGCTCGACCAGCGGCCGGTACTGGGCCAGCACCCCGTCCCAGTCGATGCCGCACATGTCCGGCTCCCAGAAGTAGGCGCGGATGATCCGGCCCGCCTCCTCGTACGCCTGCCGCCACTCCGCCGCCGGGTCGACGTCGTGCAGGACGCGCCGCATGTCGATGTAGACGGTCGAATCGGAGTCGCCGATGTCCGTCGCGGGAACGGCCCGCAACTCGCCCTCGTCGTTGACGACCAGCCGGGTGCCGTCGCCGCTGACCGCGAACCAGTCGATGGAGCTGGTCAGTTCGGTGCGCTTGGCCTTTCCCAGGTCGAAGTGTTCCAGCGTCGGGCGGCCCGAGGTGTCGGCCGGGTTGGCGAAGGTCTCGCCGAGGGCGCCGGAGATCGGCCAGCGCAGCCACACCAGACCGCCGCCGCTGACCGGGTACAGCGCCGAGTACTTGGAGGCGGCCACCGGGAACTGTGTCACCCGGCTCTCCAGCCCCTCCACCTCCACGATCACCGAGCCGTCGCCGCCGCCGTCGTCCGCGTCGAGGCCGCCCGCCGCCGGTCTGCCCTCCGCCGACAGCGCGAACGGCGAGGGCGTCGCCGACGACAGCGGCACGAGATAGGGCCGGCAGCCCAGCGGGAACGACAGATCGCCGGTGTGCACGTCGTAGACCGGGTCGAAGCCGCGCCAGGAGAGGAAGGCGAGATAGCGGCCGTCGCGGGTGAACACCGGCTGCTCGTCCTCGAACCGGCCGTTGGTGACGTCCACGACCATCCGGTCCGACAGCCGGGCGATCTTGATCTGCCGCAGCGAACGGCCGATGCCGGGGTGCGACCACGTCAGCCACGCCGAGTCGGGCGAGAAGGCGAGGTCGCGCACGGGCCCGTTGGCGGACCGGATCAGCTCGGACACCTCGCCGTCGCCCTCGGGCGAGGTGTCCACGAGCAGCAGCCGCCCGTCGTGCGCGGCGACCGCCAGCAGTTCGCCGTCGGGCGAACCGAGGGTCTCGTGCACCCGCCCGATCCGGCCCGCCGCCAGCCGGCGCGGCTCGGTGGGCCCGGTCGCGCGCGGCAGCTGCGCGACCTCGATGGCGTCCTCGCCCTCCGCGTCCGTCACATAGGCGACCTGCCCGGTCGAGCCCAGCATCTCCGGCAGCCTGACCCGTACGCCCGGGGTGTCGGCGATCGTGCGGGCCGGGCCGTCGCGGTGGGTGAGCCAGTACAGGCTGCCGCGGACGTTGACCGCGCTCGCCCGGCCCGTCGCGTCCACGGCCAGCGCGTCCACGTGCGACGCGGCCTGCACCTGGTACGGGCGTCGCCCGGCCCGGGGCCCGCCGAGCCGGACGTCGAGCTTCCGGGGGGTGGCGGCCGGGCCCAGGTCGTCCACCAGCCACACGTCCCCCGCGCACTGGTAGACGATCCGCGAACCGTCGGTGGAGGCGTGCCGGGCGTAGAAGTCCGCGTGGTCGGTGTGCCGGCGCAGATCGGAACCGTCGGGCAGACAGGAGTAGAGATTGCCGACGCCCTCGTGGTCGGAGAGGAACGCGATCCGGCCGCCGACGAACATCGCCGAGTCCAGATGGCCGCCCAGGTCCGGCACCAGCCGCTGCCCGTGCAGCCACAACCGGCCCGTCGCCCCGCCCCGGTAGCGCTTCCAGGAGGCAGGCTCGTGCGGCGGCTTCCCCGTGAGCAGCAGGGTGCGGTGCTCCCCGTCGAGCTCGCCCACCGCGATGTCGGACACCGGTCCCCACGGCAGCCGCAGGCCGGGGCTGCCGTCGGTGGGCAGCCGGTAGGCCCAGGAGAAGTACGAGAACGGCTGGCCGTGCGAGGAGACGGCGAGGATGTCATGGCCCCCGTTGCGGTCGGAGGGCGCCCAGCCGCAGACCCGGGTGTCACTGCTGCCCCAATAGGTGAGCCGGCGGGCCGGGCCGCCGTCCACCGGCGCGAGGAGGATCTCGGGGTCCAGGCTGCGCCAGCTCGTGAACGCGATGTGCCGCCCGTCGGGCGAGAAGCGCGGATGCCCCAGCCGCGTCCGGTCCACGGTCAGCCGCCAGGCCCGCCCGGTGTCACCGCCCGCCCCCGCCGGAGACAGCGGAGCCACCCAGAGATCGTCCTCGGCGACGAAGCAGAGCAGATCGCCGTTCAGGTGGGGGAACCGCAGATACGCATCGCTCACCCGACCATCGTTTCGGGCCCCGCACCCCGCGGCAACTCGGTTCGTGACGCAGAACACCATCGAAACGAACCCGTTTCGCTCGCCCGCGGCGTACGCTCCTGGTGTACGAAACCGTTTCGTTCCATGCTTGAAGGGAGGCGCGGCAATGCCGACGGAATCACCCAAGCCACCGGCGCGGCGCACCCGGCTGACGTCCGAGCGAGCGGGAGAGCTGTACGACGCCGTGCTCGATCTGTTGCGCGAGGTCGGCTACGACGCCCTGACCATGGACGCCGTGGCGGCCCGTACGCGCTCCAGCAAGGCCACCCTCTACCGCCAGTGGAAGGGCAAGCCGGAGCTGGTCGCGAGCGCCCTGCGGCACTGCAAGCCCGTGCGGCTGGGGGAGATCGACACCGGCAGCGTGCGCGGTGACCTCCAGGCGATGGTGTGCAGCGCCGACGAGGCCCAGATGGAGAAGGACACTGCCCTCATGCGGGGGCTCGGTCACGCCGTCCACACCAACCCGGACCTGCTCCGGGCGCTGCGTGAGCTGCTGGTCGAGCCCGAGATCGAAGCACTGAACGCGATGCTGCAACGGGCGATCGACCGGGGGGAGATCGCCCCGGACGTCCCCGCGCTGCGCTACGTCACCCACATGCTGCTCGGGGCCTTCATCGCCCAGCCGCTGATCGAGGACCGGCCGGTGGACGCGGAGTTCCTGACCGCGTACGTGGATGCCGTGATCGTTCCCGCGCTCGGCCTCTAGTCCCCACGAGTACCCCACACCCCCACCGACCCACCTGACACGCCGCTCTCGTCGTCGGGCGGGCACCCCACGCCCTGTTCCGTATCTCGACCCGACGGGAGCACAACTCCTCGTGGCCACGTTCCTTTACAGACTGGGCCGTCTCGCCTTCAGGCGACGCCGGCTCGTCGCCCTTCTCTGGGTGGCGCTGCTGGCGGTCGCCGGCGTCGGCGCCGCCACCGCACCGAAGCCCGGCAGCACCAGCTTCTCCATCCCGGGCACCGAGGCGCAGCGCGCCTTCGACCTGCTGGAGAAGCGCTTCCCGGGCCAGAGCGCGGACGGCGCCGCCGCCCGCGTCGTCTTCAAGGCCCCCGACGGCCAGAAGATCACCGACCCGAAGAACAAGGCCACGGTCGAGAAGGCCGTCGCCGAGCTGACGGGCCCGCAGGTGGCCCAGACCGTCAACCCCTTCCAGGTGCGGGCCGTCAGCAAGGACGCCTCCACGGCGTATGTGTCGGTCACCTACAAGGTCGACGCCAACAGCCTCACCGACGACTCGCTCGACACCCTCAAGGGCGCCGCGACGCACGGGCGGGACGCCGGGCTGGCCGTGGAGACCGGCGGCAGCGCCCTCCAGGCGATACCCGAGGCCGGCGGGGCCTCCGAGATCATCGGCATCGCCGTCTCGGCCGTCGTGCTGGTCATCACCTTCGGCTCGCTGATCGCCGCCGGAATGCCGCTGCTCACCGCCATCATCGGCGTCGGCATCGGGGTCTCCTCGATCGCCGCCCTGGCCTCCGCGCTCGACCTGGGCTCCACCACGTCGACGCTCGCCACGATGATCGGCCTCGCGGTCGGCATCGACTACGCGCTGTTCATCGTCTCCCGCTACCGCGCCGAGCTGGCCGAGGGCCGCGAGCGCGAGGAAGCGGCGGGACGGGCGGTCGGCACCGCCGGTTCGGCGGTCGTCTTCGCCGGTCTGACGGTCGTCATCGCCCTGGCCGGACTCGCCGTCGTCAACATCCCGATGCTGACGAAGATGGGCCTGGCCGCCGCCGGCACGGTCGCCATCGCCGTCCTCATCGCGCTCACCCTCATCCCCGCACTCCTGGGCTTCGCGGGCCGCAAGGTGCTCTCCCGCAAGGACCGCAAGGCCGAGCCCGGTGCGGCGAAGGACGAGGACAAGCCCAACATGGGCACCCGCTGGGCGCGCTTCGTGCTGCGCAAGCCGGCCCTCGTGCTGGTGGCCGGTGTGCTCGGGCTCGGCGCCGTCGCCGTCCCCGCCGCCTCGCTGGAGCTGGGCCTGCCCGACGACGGGGCGCAGTCCACCTCCACCACCCAGCGCAAGGCCTACGACCTGCTCTCCGAGGGCTTCGGCCCCGGATTCAACGGCCCGCTGATGGTCGTCGTCGACGGAGCCGGCGGTAAGGACCCCAAGGCCGCCGCGCAGGCCGTCGCCAAGACGGTGGCGGGCCTGGACAACGTCGCCGCCGTCCCCCCGGTCACCCCGGCGAGCTTCAACAAGGCCGGTGACACGGCCATCGTGACGGTCATCCCGAAGTCGAAGCCGAGCAGCAAGCAGACCGAGGACCTGGTCCACGCGATCCGCGACAAGGGCGCGGCCACCGCCGCGGACGCGGACGCGCGGGTGCTGGTCACCGGCCAGACGGCGATGAACATCGACGTCTCGCAGAAGCTGAACGACGCGCTGCTGCCCTACCTCGGGCTCGTCGTCGGCCTCGCCTTCCTGCTGCTGATGGTCGTCTTCCGCTCGGTGCTCGTGCCGCTCAAGGCCGCACTCGGCTTCCTGCTGTCCGTGGTCGCCGCGCTCGGCGCGGTCGTCGCGGTCTTCCAGTGGGGCTGGCTCGGCGGTCTGTTCGGCGTCGAGGAGACCGGGCCGATCATGAGCATGATGCCGATCTTCATGGTGGGCGTCGTGTTCGGCCTCGCGATGGACTACGAGGTCTTCCTCGTCACCCGGATGCGCGAGGCGTTCGTGCACGGGGAGCGGCCCGGCCAGGCGATCGTGACCGGCTTCCGGCACGGTGCCCGGGTCGTCAGCGCCGCCGCCGTGATCATGATCAGTGTCTTCGCGGGCTTCATCGGCTCCTCGGAGTCGATGGTCAAGATGATCGGCTTCGGGCTGGCCATCGCGGTCTTCTTCGACGCGTTCGTCGTCCGCATGGCCATCGTGCCCGCCGTCCTCGCGCTGCTCGGCAAGTCCGCCTGGTGGCTGCCCGGCTGGCTCGGCCGGATCCTGCCGAACGTGGACGTCGAGGGCGAGGGGCTGCAGAAGCAGCTCGGCGCGGAGGCGGATGCGGAGTCCCACGGTGACGCGAAGCGGGAGACCGTCAGCGTCTGACCCGACGTCCGGGGCCGCTCGTTCCGCAGGAACGGCGGCCCCGGCGACCGCGCCGACCCCGTGGGGACGGGGGCCGTGCGCGGGCCGCCCGGCGGCGGCCTCCTGATGACCGAGGAGGCCGCCGCCGGGCCTTTTCGTGCCCCGATCCGACCGCCGCTGGCGTTCATCGTTCGGTTCGCCCCATCGGGTCCACTCATCGGAGCCGGCATGTGGCGTACGCCACGAAAGGGAACCGTTGGTCCTTCTACGGGCGTTTTCCCCAGTCCATACCTGTGGGCGCGATCGGGGGGCGCGCGAGACGGAAGGGCTCCCCGCGTTGAACCTGCTCGATCTGCTTCTGTTGCTGGTCGTCGTCGGTTATGCCGTCTCCGGCTACCGGCGGGGCCTCGTCGCGAGCGCCGTACTGCTCGCCGGGTTCCTCGGCGGGGCGGTGCTCGGGGTCTGGGCGCTGCCGTACGCCCTGGAGCCCTTCGACGCCGGGACGTCGGCCGCGGCCGTCGTCGCCGTTGCGGTCGTCCTGCTCCTCGCGGCCGCGGGTCACGCGCTGGCCGGGCGGCTCGCCTGGCGGCTGCGCCGCCGACTGACCTGGGCACCGGTGCGCGGCGTCGACGGCATCGGCGGAGCGGCCGTCAACTCGCTGGCGGTGCTGCTGGTCGGCTGGGTGGCCGCGAGCGTGCTCGTCTCGGCGAACTCCGTGCTGCTGACCAAGGAGATAAAGGAATCCACGCTGCTCGGCGCGGTGCAGAAGTCGATGCCCGAGCAGGCGCCCACGTGGTTCAGCCGCACCACGGACGCGCTGGCCGGTGCGGGGTTCCCCCAGGTCTTCAACCCCTTCGAGAACGAGCCCGCGACGAGCGTCGCCAAGCCGTCCGGTGACGCGGTCACCGCGGCGGCGACCCGGGCGGCGCGGAGCAGTGTCGTCAAGGTCGAGGGCGTCGCCGACGTCGGCGACGGGCCGCGCGGCCAGGAGGGCAGCGGCTTCGTCTACGCCGCGCATCACGTGATGACCAACGCGCACGTGGTGGCCGGGGTGAGCGACCCGACCGTACGGGTGGGCGGAGTCGGGCGGGCGTACCGGGCGAAGGTCGTCCACTTCGACCCGAGGACCGATGTGGCCGTCCTCGACGTCCCCGGCCTGGACGCGCCCGCGCTGGCCTTCGACAAGGGCGCCGGGCGCGGTGACCCGGCGGTCGTCGCGGGCTTCCCCGAGAACGGCGGCCTCGACCTGCGGGCGGCCACCGTCGCCAACGAGGTCCGCGCCAAGGGCCAGGACATCTACGGCGACGGCGTCACCACCCGCACGGTCTACTCCGTCCGCTCCACGGTCCGCCCCGGCAACTCCGGCGGCCCACTGCTGACCCCCACCGGCAAGGTCTACGGCGTCGTCTTCGCCCGCTCCACGTCGAACTCCGAGACGGGCTACGTCCTGACCGCCGGTCAGGTGTCCCCGGCGGCGGCCGAGGCGGCTACGGCTACGGTTGCCGTTTCCACGGGGAGCCGTGCGGCGCTGTAGCCCTTGCCCGTGCGGGCCGTGGCGGGTGCACCTCCGCTGCGCGGCGGTGTCCTCAAGCGCCGGACGGGCTTGATCGGGCTGAGCTCAGCCACATCAAGCCCGTCCGGCGCTTGAGGACGCGCCCGAAGGGCGCCCGCCGCCGCAGGCGGCAAAGAACGGCCCGCAGGCGGCAAAGACGCCCCGCCGTCGAAGGCTGTCGGCTACACCGCCAGGTGTTCCCGTTCTTCCTCGTCCTCCTCCAGCAGCCGTTCCGCCATGTTGTTCAGCGCGCGGTCCAGGCGGGCGCGGTCGTCGGGGTCGGTGATGTCCCAGTCCTCCAGGCGGGAGTCGAGCCAGTGGCGCCAGGCCGCGCTCAGGCGTTCGATCTCCGCCTCGCCCGCTGGGGTCAGCGACAGGCGGTCGCCGTCCAGACGGGCGTAACCCGCCTCGGCCGTGCGGGCGAAGACCGGTTCCAGGACCTCCGGGGGCATCCGGTGGGCGGCGGCCATCGCGCTGAGGGACGCCCCGCCCAGGATGCGGTGGCGCCAGTGGATCTGGCCCAGCGTCCACGCGTCGGCGGGGGCGAGCGGGCTGCCGGACTCCGCGAGGATCTCCCGGCTGACCGGGCGGCCCTTGGCGTGGCTCATGACGCTCGCCACCGCGCGTTCCAACTGCTGGTCCGCCTCGGCCGAGGACGGCGCCGCGAAGGCCTCGCCCATGTCGGACGCCCCGGCCCGGGCACTGTCGCGCAGCGGCACCTCCTTGAGGAACCACGCCACCAGGAAGCCGACCAGCGCCACCGGCACGACCCACAGGAAGACGTAGTTGATCGTCTCCGCGTAGGCGTCGATGACGGGCCGCGCCTGTTCCGGCGAGAGCCGGGCGAGGTCCTGCGGGCTCTGCACCGCCGACGGCGGCACCCCGGGGGTGCGGAGGAGCGCGTCCTCCAGATTGGGCCGGAGCTGCTTGGTGTAGAGCGTGCCGAAGATGGCCGTGCCGAAGGCGCTGCCGAGCGTGCGGAAGAACGTCACGCCCGAGGTCGCCGTGCCCAGTTCGTGGTACGGCACCGTGTTCTGCACGGCGATCGTCAGCACCTGCATGGCCAGCCCGATGCCGGCGCCGAGCACGAACATGTGGAGCGACTCGAGCCATGAGCCCGTCGTCGCGCCCATCGTCGACATCAGATACAGCCCGAGGGCCATCACGGCCATGCCGACGATGGGGAAGACGCGATAGCGGCCGGTGCGGCTGATGGCGATGCCGGAGAGCAGGGAGGCGCCCAGCAGCCCCGCGACCATCGGCAGCGCCCGTACCCCCGACATGGTGGCCGACACCCCGTCCACGTACTGGAGATACGTCGGCAGATAGGTCAGCGCCCCGAGCATCGCGAAGCCCACGATGAAGCTGAGCACCGAGCAAATGGTGAAGACGGGGTTGCGGAAGAGATGCATGGGCAGCATCGGTTCCTTCGCCCGCCGCTCCACCAGGACGAACGCGACGAGCAGCGCGATCGCGCCCAGGAAGAGACCGATGATGACGGCCGAGCTCCACGCGTACTCGTTGCCGCCCCACTCCAGGCCGAGGACCAGACCGGAGGCGCCGAGGGCCACCAGGGCGATGCCCGCGTAGTCGATGACCGGCCGTACCGCCGAGCGGACGGCGGGGATCGTCCGGGCCGCCATGATCACCATGACGATCGCCACCGGCACGTTGACGTAGAAGCACCAGCGCCAGGTGGCCTGGTCGGTGAAGATCCCGCCGAGGGTCGGGCCGACGACGGTGGTCACACCGAAGACCGCACCGAGCGCGCCCTGGTACTTGCCGCGCTCGCGCAGCGGGATGACGTCCGCGATCAGCGCCATGGCGGTGACCATCAGCCCGCCGCCGCCGACGCCCTGGAGGGCGCGGGCGGCGATCAGCATGGGCATGGAGCCGGCGGCGCCGGCGAAGACCGAACCGCCCGTGAAGACCACCGCACTCAGCTGGAAGACGATCTTCCGCCCGAAGAGGTCGCCGAACTTGCCGACCAGCACCGTCGAGACCGTCTCGGCCAGCAGATAGGCGGTCACCACCCACGCCATGTGCCCGCCGCCGCCCAGATCCGCCACGATCGTCGGCAGCGCGGTGGAGACGATGGTCTGGTCGAGGGCGGCGAGCAGCATGCCGAGCACGATCGTGACGAAGACGAGATTCGTCCGGCGGCGGCTGAGCGCGGGCGGGGTCGCGGGTACCTCCGCCGCTGATGCGGTGGCCGTGGTCATGTGACGTACCTCCCGACCTCAGCATTTGGGGAGATGTCCGCTCTCGCCACCTTTGCTGCTGCGGGGGAGGGCCCGGCCGGGCGAGGGGCGTGCAGAAGCGGTGTGCACGCTCTTGCGAGCTATTCGCAGACGGCCCCTATCATCGGACGACTTCAGCGTGGTTCACGGCTGGACGAACCGGGCCCGACGGGCGGGCGTACCGGGCCGCCCGCCCGCGCTGTCCCGTGTCCTGACGACCCCGACGATCCGACCCGCACCATCCAGCAGAGCGGAGCCCCGCATGCACGTACCCGACGGATTCATCGACGCCCCCGTGTCCCTGGCGACCGGCGTCGTCGCCGCCGCGGCCGTCGCGGTCAGCCTGCGCGGCGCCCGGCGCGAACTCGGCGGCACCGCCCCCGCCGACGGCCTCGGCGGAGAGCGCACCGCGCCGCTCGCCGGGCTGGTCGCGGCCTTCGTCTTCGCCGTCCAGATGCTGAACTTCCCCGTCGCGGCGGGCACCAGCGGTCATCTGCTGGGCGGCGCGCTCGCCGCGATCCTCGTCGGACCGTTCACGGGGGTGCTCTGCATATCCGTGGTGCTGCTGATGCAGGCCGTGCTCTTCGCGGACGGCGGCCTCACCGCCCTCGGCGTCAACATCACCGACATGGCGGTCGTCACGACGCTCGTCGCGTACGGGCTGTTCCGGCTGCTGCTGGCGGCGCTGCCCCGTCGGCGGTCCTCCGTCACCGCCGCCTCCTTCGTGGCCGCGCTCGTGTCCGTACCGGCCGCGGCCTGCGCATTCACCCTGCTCTACGCCCTCGGCGGCACCACCGACGTGCCGATCGGCAAGGTCTTCACCGCGATGACCGGCGTGCACGTCCTGATCGGTATCGGCGAGGCAGTGATCACCGCCCTGACGGTCGGCGCCGTCCTCGCCGTACGGCCGGACCTCGTCCACGGCGCCCGGGGGCTCACCGCGCCGCTCCAACTGCGCACCTCGCCGCTGCGCCCCGGGACCGATGCCGCCGCCCCGGCGCCGGATGCCGCCCCGGTGCCCGCGCCCGGCACCACCCCGGCGCCCGTCACCGCCAAGCCCGCCCGCTCCACGCGCCGCTTCGCGCTCGCCGGGCTGCTCACCGCCCTCGCCCTCGCCGGCGTCGGCAGCTACTACGCCTCGGCCAGCCCCGACGGCCTGGAGAAGGTCGCCCACGACAAGGGCATCGACAGCAAGACCGAGGAGCACGCCGCCAAGGACTCCCCGCTCGCCGACTACCAGGTCGCGGACATCACCGACGGCCGGATCTCCGGCGGCCTCGCCGGGGTCATCGGCGTCGGTGCGACCCTCCTCGTGGGCACCGGCCTCACCTGGGTGGTGGTGCGCCGCCGCCGCGACCGGGCAGCGGCCGCCGCGAGCGAGGCCGTCTGACATGGGCGCCGGCCACACCCGTCACCAGCTCTACGTGCGCGGGCACTCGCCCGTGCACCGGCTGCCGCCGCACTGCAAGATCTCAGCCGTCCTCTGCTTCGTCCTGGTCGTCGTCGCGACCCCCCGCGAGGCCCTGTGGGCCTTCGCGGCGTACGCGGCCCTGCTCGCCGCCGTCGCCGCGACGGCCCGGGTGCGCCCGGGGATCCTGCTCCGGCGGCTGCTGATCGAGGTGCCGTTCGTGGCCTTCGCCGTGCTCATGCCCTTCGTGGCCGAGGGCGAACAGGTGCGGGTGCTGGGCCTCTCGCTCAGCGAGCCCGGCCTCTGGGGCGCCTGGAACATCCTCGCCAAGGGCACGCTCGGCGTCGCCGCCTCCGTGCTGCTCGCCGCCACGACCGAGCTGCGCGATCTGCTGCTCGGCCTCCAGCGGCTGCGGCTGCCCCCGCTGCTCGTCCAGATCGCGTCCTTCATGATCCGCTACGGGGACGTCATCACCGACGAGATGCGGCGCATGCGCGTCGCCCGCGAATCGCGCGGCTTCACCGCGCGCGGCGTACGCCACTGGGGGGTGCTCGCCAAGACCGCGGGGGCGCTGTTCATCCGCTCCTACGAGCGCGGGGAGCGCGTCCACCTGGCGATGCTCAGCCGTGGCTACACCGGCACCATGCCCATGATCGACGAGGTGCGGGCGACGCGTGCCCAGTGGACGTACGCCGCCGCGCTGCCGCTGGCCGCGCTCGCGGTCTGCCTGACCGGACGGACCCTGACATGACCGCTGCTTCCCTGCCTTCGCCGCCCTCCCTGGAGGTCTCCGGCCTCGCCTTCGCCTACCCCGACGGGCACCAGGCCCTCTTCGGCGTCGACCTGACGGTCGGCCGAGGAGAGCGCGTCGCCCTCCTCGGGCCCAACGGAGCCGGCAAGACCACGCTCGTCCTGCACCTCAACGGCATCCTCGGCGGCGGCGCGGGCACCGTGCGCGTGGCCGGGCTGCCGGTGGGCCGCGAGCACCTCGCCGAGATCCGCCGCCGGGTGGGCATCGTCTTCCAGGACCCCGACGACCAGCTCTTCATGCCGACCGTGCGCGAGGACGTCGCCTTCGGCCCCGCGGCGGCCGGGCTGCGCGGCGCCGAGCTGCACGCGCGCGTGCACGAGGCCCTGTCCCGGGTCGGCATGGAGGCCTTCGCCGACCGGCCCCCGCACCACCTCTCCTTCGGGCAGCGGCGGCGGGTGGCGGTGGCGACCGTCCTCGCCATGGAGCCCGAGATCCTCGTCCTGGACGAGCCCTCCTCCAACCTCGACCCGGCCTCCCGCCGGGAGCTCGCCGACATCCTGCGCTCCCTGGACGTCACCGTCCTGATGGTCACCCACGACCTGCCGTACGCCCTGGAGCTGTGCCCCCGCGCGGTGGTGCTCAGCGACGGCGTCATCACGGCGGACGGCACCACGCAGGAACTGCTCTGCGACGAGGAGCTGATGCGGGCCCACCGGCTGGAGCTGCCGTTCGGCTTCGACCCCCGGTCGGTGGTCGTCCCGGGCCGGTAGAGCTTCAGTGCCGTGTCCTCATTCGCCGGACGGGCCGGTCAGCCCGTCCGGCGATCGAGGACGAAACGGCGGGTGAGCCGCCAACCAGGATCAGCCGGACATGACGTTTCAGGGCCCCCGGCCCCAGCGCATTGACGACCGCGTTGCACCATGGTGGAGGGATTTGTAGCGATCGGCACAGTGGGAGCAGACAACAGTGGACGTCCAGGGCACGGTGGCGGACGGTTTTGAACCGGTCCGGGACGCCTTCGCGGGCAATTTCGCGCGGCGGGGCGAGCGCGGCGCCGCCGTGGTCGTCTACCGCGCCGGGCGCAAGGTCGTCGACCTGTGGGGCGGCGCCAAGAACGCCGACGGCCCCTCCGGCGAATCCTCCGGTGACGCGGCGGGTGAGCCCTGGACCCGGGACACCGCCCAGGTCGTACGCTCCGCCACCAAGGGTGTCGCCGCCGCCGTGCCGCTGCTGCTGCACCAGCGCGGGCTGGTCGACCTCGACGCGCCCGTCGGCACGTACTGGCCCGAGTTCAAGGCGGCCGGCAAGGAGCGGCTGCTCGTTCGCCATCTGCTCTCGCACCGCGCCGGGCTGCCCGTCCTGGACACCCCGCTCACCCCCGCCGAGGCCATCGACGGCGTCAGCGGCCCCCGCGCCCTCGCCGCGCAGGCGCCCGCCTGGGAGCCCGGCACCGCCCACGGCTATCACGCGCAGACCTACAGCTGGCTGCTCGGCGAGCTGGTCCTGCGGGTCACCGGGCGGTCCATCGGCCGCTGGGTCGCCGAGGAGATGGCCGGGCCCCTCGGCCTGGACCTGTGGATCGGGCTGCCGGAAGCCGAGCGGGGCCGGGTCGGCCGGATCGCCGACATCGCGCCCCCCGCCGAGCCCGCCACCCCGGGCCTGCGGATGCGCCCCAAGCGGTCCGTCTCCGACGCCTACAGCGACCCCGGCTCCCTGACCCGCCGCGCGTTCGGCGCGATCGACCCGCAGGCCGACGAGAACGACCCCGCCTACCGGGCCGCCGAACTCCCCGCCTCCGCGGGCATCGCCACCGCCGACGCCCTCGCCCGCTTCTACGCCTCGCTGATCGGCGACGTCGACGGAGCCCGACGGCTCTTCGCGCCCGCGACCCTCACCCTGGCCCGCACGGAGGAGTCCGCCGGGCCCGACAAGGTGCTCGTGGTGGGCACCCGCTTCGGCCTCGGCTACATGCTGCACGGACCGGCCTGCCCGCTGCTGGCCCCCGGCTCCTTCGGCCACCCCGGCCGCGGCGGCTCCCTCGCCTTCGCCGACCCCGAGTCGGGCACCGCCTTCGGCTACGTCACCAACGGCATGCAGAAGAACGTCACCGCCGACCCGCGCGCCCAGGCGCTCGTCAGGGCGCTCGGCAAGGTGCTCGCGGGCTGAGGGGCAGGCGGACCCGCCATTCCGGGGTGATTGCCGCCGCGCCGGCTGGGTATCGCTTGCGGCATGGCACTACGGTTCGACGGTTACGCGGTACTGATCACCGGCGCCGGGCGCGGCATCGGCGAGGCCACCGCGCGCCGCTTCGCCGACGAGGGCGCCCGGGTGCTCCTCACCGACCTCGACGGCGCGCGGGCCGAGCGGGCGGCCAAGGGGCTACGGGCGGCCGGCCTCGCCGCCGAGTGGCTCGCCTGTGACGTCGGCGACCGCACCGCCGTCGAGGCGGCCGTGGCCCAGGCGGCCGGGCTCTTCGGCCGGCTCGACGTCCTCGTCAACAACGCCCTGTCCTGCCACCCCGACGCGCCCCTCGTCGAGGACCAGCCGGACGACACCTGGTTCAAGGACCTCGACATCACCCTCACCGGCGCCTTCCGGTGCGTACGGGCCGCCATGCCGCACCTCGTCGCGGCCGGGGGACGCGGATCGGTCGTCAACATCGGCTCGGTCAACGGCGAACAGGACTTCGGCAACCACGCCTACAGCGCCGCCAAGGCCGGCCTGGCGAGCCTGACCCGCACCCTGGCCGGGCACAGCGCCGCCCGCGGCGTGCGCGTCAACCTCGTCGCACCCGGCACGGTCCGCACCCCCAACTGGTCGGGCCGGGAGGAGGCGTTGGAGCGGGCCGCCGGGCACTACCCGCTGGGCCGGGTCGGCCGGCCCGAGGACATCGCGGCCGCCGTCGCGTTCCTGGCCTCGCGCGACGCGTCGTGGATCACCGGGGTGACGCTGCCCGTCGACGGCGGGATCCTGATCTCGAACGACGGGCTGCGCGAGGCGCTGCGCGGCGGATGACGACGGCTCGCCTCCTTTCGCCGCCCTCACCCGAGCAGCATCAGCCCGATCCCCACCACCATCAGCCCCGCGGCGGCGATGCGCGGCGTACCGAACCGCTCCTTGAAGAACACCGCCCCGATGGCCGCGCCCACGATGATGGACGACTCGCGCAGCGCCGCGACGGGGGCGAGCGCCGCCCGGGTCTGGGCCCACACCACGAGCCCGTACGCGAAGAAGGACAACACCCCGCCGATGAGGCCGCGCACGACGTTCGGACGCACCTCGGCGAGGAGCCGGCCGCGGCGGGTGGCCAGCGCGTAGAGGGGGATCGGCAGCCCTTCGAGGACCATCAGCCAGGCGATGAAGCCCAGGGCCGTACCGGAGGCGCGGGCACCCAGGCCGTCGATGACCGTGTACGAGGCGATGGCCAGGCCCGTCGCGACCGCCGCGGTGATCGCGGCCCAGTGCGGCGGGGCGCCGGAGCCCCGGATGCCCCACAGCGCGAGGCCGACCAGCCCGGCGGAGGCCACCGCGACCCCGGCCAACTGCGGGGCGCCGGGGAGCTCAGCGGCGAAGACCGCCGCGAGGACGGTGACCACCAGCGGCGCGGTGCCGCGCGCGATCGGGTACATCTGGCCGAAGTCGCCGAGCGTGAACGACCGCATGAGCAGGGCCTGGTAGAGGACGTGCACGACCACGGAGGCGATCAGATACGGCCAGGCCCCGGCGGCGGGGGTCGCCACGAACGGCAGCATCACCAGCCCGCAGAGCGAACCGCCGCCGCCGACGAGCGTGAAGGCGACGAGCTTGTCCTTCATGCCGGCCGCGAGCGCGTTCCAACCGGCGTGCGTGAACGCGGCGGTGAGGACCGCCGCGGCTATGAGGGGGGTCATGCGCCAACGCTAACGTCCGGCGGATCATGGGCGAGCACCACCGCTGCGCGGCGGTGTCCTCAAACGCCGGACGGGCTTCTGTGCTGTGTCCTCAAGCGCCGGACGGGCTGGTTGGCTGAGCTCAGCCGAATCAAGCCCGTCCGGCGATTGAGGACGCGCCCGCAGGGCGCCCGCCGCCGCAGGCGGCAAGACGGGCCCGCAGGTAGCAACGACGCGCCGTAGCCATCCGCCCGCCGCCGCCGAGGCAATGTCACCCCGCCCGCAGGACCGCCGCCACGATCGGGCCCGCCGAGTCGCCGCCGTGGCCGCCCTGGGGGACGACGGCCGCGGCCGCCACGTCGCCCCGGTAGGCGGTGAACCAGCCGTTGGGCTGTGTCTGGTTGTCGACCTCGGCCGAGCCCGTCTTGGCGCCGACGTCACCGCCGAGGCCGGCCATGGCCCGCGCGCCCGTGCCCGAGAGCGCGGTGAGCCGCATCATCGAGCGCAGGTCCCGCGCGACCGGGGCCGGCAGGGAGCGGGGCGCCCGGGCGAGTTCCCGGTCGTCCACCGACGGGGCCACGAGGTAGGGCTGGTGGAACGATCCGGTCCGCACGGTCGCGGCGACGGAGGCCATGTTGAGCGGACTCATCTGCACCCGCCCCTGCCCGATCATCGCCGCGGCCTTGCCCGCCCCGCCGTCGGCGGGCACGCTGCCGTCGAAGCTGCCGATGCCGGTCTTCCACTCCAGGCCGAGCCCGAAGACGTCCCGGGCCTCGGCGGCGAGCGCGCCGTCGGGGATGTCGTCGGCGAGCGAGATGAAGGCGGTGTTGCAGGAGGCCGCGAAGTCCTGCGCGAAGGTCGCCTTGGGGTTCTCGCTCTCCTCCACGTTGTGGAACCGCGCGCCGTACGTGGCGTACTTGGGGCACGGCAGCGGCTTGCCCGGCGCGGCCTTGCCCTGCTCCAGCAGCGTCGCCGCCGTGACGACCTTCATCGTGGAGCCGGGCGCGGTCTGCCCCTGGAGCGCCGGATTGAACTCGGTCTTCTTGGAGTTGGCGACCGCCAGGATCTCGCCCGTGCTCGGCTTCACGGCGACCACCGACGCGTCGGCGTGCTTGGCCACGGCGGCCTCGGCGGCCCGCTGCGCGTCCGCGTCCAGCGTCGTGCGCAACGTCCCCGGCTTGCCCTTGGAGACCACGTGCAGGGTCCGGGCGCCGGGGCCGTCGGCCGGGCCCCCGGCCCGTACCTCGACCGCCGGCTCACCGCCCGCCTTCTCCCCGAAGCGCTTGCGCAGTTGCGGCAGCACGGGGGCGAGCGAGGGGTGGTCCTTGGGGTCCAGCACCTCACCGTCCCGGTCGAGGGTGGTGACCTGCGGGGCCTGGACGGCATCCGTCCTGAGCGTCCCACCGGTCCGCAGCTCCGGGTGGACCACCGTGGGCTGCCAGTCGACCAGGGCCTTCCCACTGGTCCTGCCCCGGACGACGTCGAGCGAGGACGCGTACTTCCACGTCGAGTGCTGCTTCCCGTACGCGATCTCGGCGGTGACCGTGAACGGCACCTTCGCGCCCGTCGCCGCGCCCGGCTCCAGCGTCACCTTCTCGACGTGGGCGCTCTCGCGGTATCCGGTCAACGCGGCCGACGCGGCGGACGCGTTGTCGGTGAGGGTGGCGGCGTGCTCGGTGTCGCCCGCCGCCCACGCCGCGAGGAAGTCGTGGGCGGCCTTGTCGATCTCGTCCCCGGTCGGCGGCCCGGTGCGCACGGGCGCGGCCTCGCTCTTCGTCCCCGTGCCGTCCGCGACCGCGTCGACCAGGTTGTACGCGCCCAGCCCCGCTGCCCCCACCATCGCGACGGCCACCCCGCCCACCGCGATCTTCGCGCCCTTGCGCATGTCCATCCCCCTCCGGGCCCCCGCCCAGTTCCCCGGCGTTTTAATCAGTCGATCAAAACGTCTGTATCGGAACTCTACGGGACGGGAGTGACGCATGGAGTGATGTGGCCGGAAGCGGCTGTTGGGGCGTCGAGGGGATGCGTCAGATCCAGCCGAGGGGGTGCGTCAGATCCAGGTGTCGAACCACATCCGGTTGCGCCACGCGTCCAACGGGATCGCCTGGCCGGTGTAGAGGGGGAAGAAGTAGACGAAGTTCCAGGCGATCAGCAGCACCAGAGTTCCCGCGCCGACCGCGCCCGCGATCCGCCGCCGCTCGGAGGAACCGGGCGGCCCCAGCAGCGCCCCGATCATCATCGCCACCGCCAGGCACAGGAACGGCACGAACACCACCGCGTAGAACACGAAGATCGTCCGCTCCTGCCACATGAACCACGGCAGATAACCCGCGGCGACCGCGCACAGCACCGCGCCCGCCCGCCAGTCCCGCCGGAAGGCCCACCGGTAGAGCAGATACACCACCGCGAAGCAGGCCGCCCACCACAGCAGCGGGGTGCCCAGCGCGAGCACCTCCCGCGCGCACTTGTCCGCCGCGTCGGCCGGGCAGCCGTCCTCGCCCGGCTTGGGGGACTCGTAGAAGTACGACACCGGGCGGGACTGGACCAGCCAGCTCCATGGGTTGGACTGGTACGTGTGCGGCGACGAGAGGTTCGTGTTGAAGTCCCACACGTCGTTCTCGTACTTCCACAGGCTGCGCAGCGGGTTGAGGATCCCCGCGAGGAAGCCGTCCGGGCTGTGGCCGCCCTCGGTCTCCGCCCAGTGCCGGAGATAGCCGCTGTGCTGCCAGCCGCCCTCCTTGGTGTACGTACCGCTTTTGGCGAACCAGCCGGTCCAGGACGCGAGATAGACGCCGAGGGCCACCGGCACGGTCGACAGGAACGCCCACGGCACATCACGCCGCAGCGTGGCGAGGTGCGGCCGCCGGGCACCGGCCAGCCGGCGCGCGCCGAGGTCCCACAGGACGACCAGCAGCCCGAACGCCGCCAGATACACCGCGCCGTTCCACTTCGTGGCGAACGCGAGGCCCAGGAAGACCCCGGCAGCGATCCGCCACGGCCGCAGGCCCAGCCGGAGCCGATCGCCGACCTCGGCGTCCGGCCGCGCGACGCCGCCCTCGTCGACCGGCAACGCCGCCGCCAGCCGGGCCCGGGCCTTGTCCCGGTCCACCAGCACACAGCCGAATGCCGCCAGCACGAAGAACATCAGCACCGAGTCGAGGAGCGCGGTGCGGCTCATCACGAAGTGCAGACCGTCCACGGCGAGCAGGGCGCCCGCGAGGCAGCCGAGGAAGGTGGAGCGGAACATCCGCCGTCCGATGCGGCACAGCATCAGCACCGACAGGGTGCCGAGCAGCGCGACCATGAACCGCCAGCCGTAGGGGGTGAGACCGTGCAGCCACTCGCCGATCCCGATGACCCACTTGCCGACCGGCGGGTGCACCACGAAGGTGGGGGTGTCGGCGATCTCGGTGCTGCCCTTGAGGATCGCCTCATTGGCGCCGTTGTCGGGCCACTTGGCCTCGTAGCCGTGCTGCCACAGCGTCCAGGCGTCCTTGGCGTAGTACGTCTCGTCGAATATCACGTCCCTCGGGCTGCCCAGGTGCCAGAACCGGAGGAGCCCCGCGAACAGGGCGACCAGCAGCGGGCCGGCCCAGCCCATGGCGCGCGCCGGCACCAGCGCCGCCGCCGGGCGCACCCCCAGCGCCCCCCACAGCCGGACACCGGGCTCGGGGTACGGCGGCACCAGCCGCTCCCGCACGTCCGGCTCGGGGCGTCCCGCATACCCGAACCGCCGCAGCCTGCGCTGCCACGGGGGCGGCTGCCCGTCTGCCCTCTGGCCCTGCCGGCCTCGCGTCGCGGTGTCACTGGTCACCGCGCCATCGTAGGGAACCCGCCTGTGCGAGTCCTTACGGCCGCGCGGCACCCCCTGCGGCGAGCCTCCCCGGCAGGGGCGCCCGGGCGTGCGGGGAGCGGACTTCGGTGCCGGCGAGCGCCCGGGTGGCCCGCCGCCTCGGCACGTGGAGCGTGCCCCCGCCCCCGGGCCGCGGCCGGTCGGTGCCGCACCCTGCGAGGATGGGAGCGTGACTGGAACGCTCGTACTCGCAGGTACCCCCATCGGTGACGTCGCCGACGCGCCCCCACGGCTGGCCACCGAGCTGCTCGCCGCCGAGGTGATCGCCGCCGAGGACACCCGGCGGCTGCGCCGGCTCACGCAGGCCATGGGGGTGTACACCACCGGCCGCGTCGTGTCGTACTTCGAGGGCAACGAGACCGCCCGTACGCCCGAGCTGGTCGAGGCGCTGCTGGGCGGGGCGCGGGTGCTGCTGGTGACCGACGCCGGGATGCCGTCCGTCTCCGACCCCGGCTACCGACTGGTCGCCGCCGCCGTCGAGCACGACATCAAGGTGACGGCCGTGCCGGGGCCGTCCGCCGTGCTCACCGCGCTGGCGGTATCCGGACTGCCGGTGGACCGCTTCTGCTTCGAGGGGTTCCTGCCGCGCAAGGCCGGTGAGCGGCTCGGGCGGCTACGGGACGTCGCGGACGAGCGGCGCACGCTCGTGTACTTCGAGGCCCCGCACCGGCTGGACGACACGCTGGCCGCCATGGCCGAGGTGCTCGGCGAGGAGCGCCGGGCCGCCGTCTGCCGGGAGCTGACCAAGACGTACGAGGAGGTCAAGCGCGGTCCGCTCAAGGAGCTGGCCGAGTGGGCCGCCGAGGGTGTCCGCGGTGAGATCACCATCGTGGTCGAGGGAGCGCCCGAGCCCGGGCCGCAGGACCTCGACCCCGCCGAGCTGGTCCGCCGGGTGCGGGTCAGGGAGGAGGCGGGGGAGCGCCGCAAGGAGGCCATCTCGGCCGTTGCGGCCGAAGTGGGGCTACCCAAGCGCGAGGTCTTCGATGCGGTCGTAGCGGCGAAAAACGCGGCAAAGTAGGGCGCTTCAGAAGGTAATAGGGTTATCGTGAAAGGCAAAGCTTAGGCATGGCAGCCTGGCGCTTCGGATATGAAGCCGCCAAGTTTGGCCCAATTCGAGGCCCGGACTGCTGCGCCGTCGCCGCGATGGGCGTTCCCTGGACAGCGGGACGTCCTGTCCCGGAGAGACTTGTCCAGCGGACAAGAGGAGCTGCCATGAGCGAGACCGCGGGTACCTCGAGCGGTGTACAGCCGATAGACCGACCCGGCACGCTGGCCGGACCGCGCACCCCCCGGCCGGGGCCCGAAACGGGCGAGGTCGGGCACGAGTCCTACGCCTTCGCGTGCATGCGCTGCGCGCACGGCTGGGAGCAGTCGTACGAGATCGCGCACCACACCGACGCGGAGGGCCGGGCGTACGTCACCTACTACGCGGACGGCGAGCGCGTCCCCTCCCCGCTGACCCGCCCGACCTGCGCGAATTGCGGCGGCCATGTCGTGCGCATCATGCGGTCCGGCCAGGTGACCCAGGTCGCCGACGCGCTGCACATGCCCACCGGCTCGGTGGTGGCCACCGCCGGGCCCTTCCCCGCTCGGGCGGACACCCGTGACACCGGCGCCGAGCCACGCCACCGCGACGCGAACGGGTCCCGGAGTCACTGGCACCTCGCGGACCTGCTGAAGCCCTTCCACCGGAAGTGAGACCGGCCCAGGGCGATCCTTAGAATCGCGTCATGGCGGCAACAGCATCGAACAGCGGCACGACCGGCGGCGAGCGGAAGAAGAACGACGACAAGGACGTTCCCCCGCCCCTCCCGGCGCCCCTGAACGTGCCGGTCGCCGACTCGCACACCCACCTGGACATGCAGAGCGGTTCCGTCGATGAGGCGCTGGCCAAGGCCGCGTCCGTCGGCGTGACCACGGTGATCCAGGTGGGGTGCGACCTGGCCGGATCCCGCTGGGCGGCCGAGACCGCCGCCGCGCACGACGCCGTCTGGGCCACCGTGGCCCTGCACCCCAACGAAGCCCCCCGCATCGTCCTCGGCGACCCCGACGGCTGGTCGCGGCAGGGCGAGCGCGCACCCGGCGGCGACGCCGCCCTGGACGCCGCCCTCGCCGAGATCGACGCGCTGGCCGCGCTGCCGCACGTCCGCGGCGTCGGCGAGACCGGCCTCGACTACTTCCGCACCGGCCCCGAGGGCATGGCCGCCCAGGAGCGGTCCTTCCGGCGCCACATCGACATCGCCAAGCGGCACGGAAAAGCCCTGGTCATCCACGACCGCGAGGCGCACGACGACGTGCTGCGGGTGCTGGAGGAGGAGGGCGCGCCCGACAGGGTCGTCTTCCACTGCTACTCCGGCGACGCCGAGATGGCCAAGATCTGCGCCGCCGCGGGCTACTACATGTCCTTCGCGGGCAACATCACCTTCAAGAACGCCCAGCCGCTGCGCGACGCCCTCGCCGTCGCCCCGTCCGACCTGGTGCTCGTCGAGACGGACGCGCCCTTCCTGACCCCGATGCCGTATCGCGGACGGCCCAACGCGCCTTACCTCATTCCGGTCACCTTGCGGGCGATGGCCGAAATCAAGGGGGTCCACGAGGACGCTCTGGCCACGGCGGTCGCCGCGAATACCGCACGCGCCTTCGGCTATTAACCCTCACGGCGCGACACAGTGTGACTATGCGACTTTGGAGAGTGAGGGACACTCCGCTACAGTCCCGGCCCGATAGCTCGGACCCAGTGGAGTGTCGTGAGTCATGCACAGGGCAGCCCCCGCGCTGCACACCGCGGGGCGGCCGAAACGCCGACGTACGAGCGGTACGCGCCTTACGAGCCGCAGCCCCCTTACGAGCCGCAGACCGCGTACGAACCGCAGGTCCCGTATGAGCCGTACGGGACCTACTGCCCCGAGCCCCGCGAACCCGAGTCCTACGGTCCCGGTGCCTACGGGCCGCAGTCCTACGCGTCGTCCCACGGATCCCAGGCCTACGGCTTGGGCGACCCCTACAGCGCGTACGAGTCCTACGAGCCCTACCTGCCCCGGCAGTCCGCCTCCCCGGACGCCTACGCGAGCCCGGCGGCCCCCGACGGCCCGGACGCCCGCTACGACCTGACCCCCGCCGCGCCCCCGGACCCCGCGCCGCCCGCCGCACCCCACGAGCAGCCCCCCGGCGCCTTCGGGCCGCCGCTCCCGCCCGAGGACCCCGCGCCCCGCCCCAACCCCGGGCGGCGCAAGAGATCCGGCGACCGCCCCGACCGGCTGCGCCGCCTCGTCCCGCAGGCCCTCGTCGTGGCCTTCCTCGCCGGCGGCACGTCCTCCTTCATCGCCAGCGACAAGACCGTCAAGCTCAGCGTCGACGGCACCCCCCGCACCCTGCACACCTTCGCCGACGACGTCGAGGAACTCCTCGCCGACGAGCACATGAGCGTCGGCGAGCACGACATCGTCGCCCCCGGCCCGCACCACGACCTCGCCGCGGGCGACGAGATCGTCGTCCGGTACGGCCGCCTCCTCGCCCTCACCCTCGACGGCGAGCACCGCCAGGTGTGGACCACCGCCCGGACCGTCGACGGCGCCCTGCGCCAGCTCGGCGTGCGCGCCGAGGGCGCCTATCTGTCCGCCTCCCGCTCCGCCGCCATCTCCCGCCAGGGTCTCGACCTCGATGTGCGCACCGAGCGGACCGTCACCTTCATGGCCGACGGGCACGAGCGCACCATCCGCACCAACGCGGCCACCGTCCACGAGGCCATCGAACAGGCGGGCATCACCCTGCGCGGCCAGGACACCACCTCCGTCGACCCCGACAGCTTCCCCCGCGAGGGCCAGACGATCTCCGTCATGCGCATCACCGGCAGCCAGGAGGTCCGCGACTTCCCCATCGACTTCACCACCGAACGCCGCGAAGACCCCACCCTCCACAAGGGCACCGAGGTCGTCGCGCAGCGCGGCGAGAAGGGCGTCGAACGCGTCACCTACGCCCTGCGGACCGTCAACGGCGTCCGGCAGAAGCCGAAGCGGATCGGCTCGGAGATCGTCCGGCAGCCCCGCACCGAGATCGTGAAGGTCGGCACCAAGGCGGCTCCCGCCACCGTGCGGGGCGCGGACGGCCTGAACTGGTCCGGACTCGCCCAGTGCGAGGCCGGCGGCCGGCCGAACGCGGTCGACCCCTCGGGCACCTACGGGGGCCTCTACCAGTTCGACGTCCGCACCTGGCAGGGGCTCGGCGGCAGCGGCCGGCCCCAGGACGCACCCGCCTCCGAGCAGACCTACCGGGCCAAGAAGCTGTACGTGAGCCGGGGCGCGAGCCCGTGGCCACATTGCGGCCGTAAACTTCACGGGTGAGTTCCAGCCCCAGCACAGACGAGTCCGGCGCCCTGCTCGGCCCCGCCGACATCCGCGAGCTGGCCGCAGCCTTGGGGGTACGCCCCACCAAGCAGCGCGGCCAGAACTTCGTGATCGACGCCAACACGGTCCGGCGCATCGTACGGACCGCCGAGGTGCGGCCCGACGACGTCGTCGTCGAGGTCGGACCCGGGCTCGGGTCACTGACCCTGGCCCTGCTGGAGGCCGCCGACCGGGTCACGGCCGTGGAGATCGACGACGTGCTCGCCGCCGCCCTCCCCGCCACCATCGCCGCGCGCATGCCCGCCCGCGCCGACCGCTTCGAGCTCGTGCACAGCGACGCCATGCGCGTCACCGAGCTCCCGGGCCCCCCGCCCACCGCGCTCGTCGCCAACCTGCCGTACAACGTCGCCGTGCCCGTCCTGCTGCACATGCTGGAGCGGTTCCCCACCATCGAGCGCACGCTGGTGATGGTCCAGTCCGAGGTCGCCGACCGGCTCGCCGCCCGGCCCGGCAACAAGGTCTACGGCGTGCCCTCGGTCAAGGCCAACTGGTACGCCGAGGTCAAGCGCGCCGGAGCCATCGGCCGCAACGTCTTCTGGCCCGCCCCGAACGTCGACTCCGGCCTCGTCTCCCTCGTCCGCCGGTCGAAGCCGATCGAGACGTCGGCCACCCGCGAAGAGGTCTTCGCCGTCGTCGACGCGGCCTTCGCCCAGCGCCGCAAGACCCTGCGCGCCGCCCTCGCCGGCTGGGCGGGCTCCGCCCCCGCCGCCGAAGCCGCGCTGGTCGCCGCCGGAATCTCCCCGCAGGAGCGCGGCGAGTCGCTGACGGTGGAGGAGTTCGTGGCCATCGCGGAGAACAAGCAGTAGCGACACCGCACCGCCAGGCAAGCCGCCACCCGTACGAGCCGAGGAGCCCGCACCCCGTGACCGCGTCCGTCACCGTCCGCGTACCCGCCAAGGTCAACGTCCAGCTCGCGGTCGGCGGGCTGCGCCCCGACGGCTTCCACGACCTGGCCAACGTCTTCCTGGCCGTCGGCCTGTACGACGAGATCACGGTGACCCCCGCCGACGAACTGCGCGTCACCTGCACCGGCTCCGACGCCGGCCAGGTGCCGCTGGACCGCACCAACCTCGCCGCCCGTGCCGCCCTGGCCCTGGCCGAGCGGCACGGACGCGACGGACGCGGCGGGGGTGTTCACATCCACATCGACAAGGACATCCCGGTGGCCGGCGGCATGGCCGGCGGCAGCGCGGACGGCGCGGGCGCGCTGCTCGCCTGCGACGCCCTGTGGGGCACCGGCGCCTCCCGCGAGGAACTGCTGGAGATCTGCGCGGAGCTGGGCAGCGACGTGCCGTTCAGCCTCGTCGGCGGGGCCGCGCTCGGGCGCGGCAGGGGCGAGCTGCTCACCCCGCTCGAGGTCGGGGGCACCTTCCACTGGGTCTTCGCCGTCGCGGACGGGGGGCTGTCCACCCCGGCCGTCTACGCCGAGTGCGACCGGCTGCGCGAGGCCTCCGGTACGGGCGCGAGTGCGGCGGACGTCCCCGACCCGGAGGCGTCGGCGGCCCTGCTGGAGGCGCTGCGCACCGGGGACGCGACCGCCCTGGCGGCCGCCGTGTCGAACGACCTCCAGGCCGCCGCCGTCTCACTGCGGCCGTCGCTGGCCGCGACGCTGGCCGCCGGCACCGAAGCGGGCGCACTGGCCGCGATGGTCTCCGGATCCGGCCCGACGACCGCCTTCCTGGTGACCGACGAGGCGGAGGCGGTGAAGGTGGCGGACGCGCTGCGCGCCTCCGGCACGTGCCGGTCGGTCCGCGTGACATCAGGCCCGGCGGCGGGTGCGACGGTCCTGCGGGGCTGAGGAGTTTCCGGGGCTCCGCCCCGGACCCCGGTCCTCAAACGCCGGACGGGCTGGGGAAGTACTCAGCACCACATGAGTACCCCCGCCCTGGTGCCCGCCCGCCGCCGTGCGCAAGGGTTCGCCCATGCCCTCGAACACCCGCGTACGCGACCTCGCCGCCGCGACACCCACGACGCGCGACCGCTACATCGACCTGCTCCGCGTCGCCTCCCTCGGCACCGTCGTCCTCGGCCACTGGCTGATGGCGGCGGTGACCGTCGACACCGACGGCGGCGCGAAGGTCGGCAACCTGCTCGCCGTGGAGCCGGGGCTGCAACTGCTGACCTGGGTCCTCCAGATCATGCCGGTGTTCTTCTTCGTCGGCGGCTTCTCGCACGCCCTCTCCTACCGGTCCCTCGCCCGCAAAGCCGACGGCCCCGCCTACGCCGCCTTCCTACGGGCCCGGCTGCAGCGCCTGCTCCGACCCACCATGGTCTTCATAGCGGTGTGGGGCGCGGGCGCCCTCGCCGTGCAACTCCTCGGCGGCGACGGGCCGCTCACCGCCGTCGCGGCCCGGCTCGTCGCCCAGCCGCTGTGGTTCATCGGCATCTACCTGGCGATGGTCGCGTTCACCCCGCCGCTGCTGCGGCTCCACGAGCGGTACGGCTGGGGCGCGTTCGCCGCCCTCGTCGCCGCGGCGGCCGGCGTCGACGGGCTGCGCTTCGCCGCCGGCGTCCCGTTCGTGGAGTTCCTGAACTTCGCCTTCGTCTGGCTCGCCGTCCACCAGCTCGGGTTCCTGCGGGCCGACGGCCGTCTGAGCACCCCAGCGGTCCCGGCCGCGCTGGCCGTCGCCGGCCTCGCCTCGGCCGCCGCGCTGGTGGCGTTCGGCCCGTACCCGCTGTCCATGGTCGGCATGCCCGGCGAGAAGATCAGCAACATGTCGCCGCCCACCGCCGCCCTGCTCTGCCACGGCATATGGCTGGTCGGCGCCGTCGAGCTGCTGCGCGGACCCGGCACGCGGCTCGTGACCCGGCCGCGCGTGTGGCGGGGTGTGATCGCCGCGAACGGGGTCGCGATGACCGCGTTCCTGTGGCACCTCACCGCGATGCTCGGGGTGTACGGGGCGCTGCTCGCCCTCGATGTGCCGCTGCCCGTCCCGGCGAGCGCCGCCTGGTGGGCGCAGGCCCCGCTCCGGATCGCGGCCGCCGCTATCGTCACGGCGGTGCTGGTGGCCGTCTTCCGCACGGTGGAACAGCCCGCGGCCAAGCCCGCCCCCAAGCCGGCCGGTGCCAAGCCCGCTACCGCCCGTCCCGCCCGCCGGATCTCCGGGCCCGTCGCCGCCCTCGGCGTCACCCTCGCCCTCTTCGGCGTCCTCGGCCTGTCCATGGTCGGCTTCGGCGGACTTCTGGAAGGCCACACGGCCATGCTCGTCGCCGTGCGCGTCACCGCCCCCGCCGCCGTCGTCATGGCCGCAGCCGGCTGGCTCCTGGTGGAGGCGGCGGCGCCCCGCCGCGCGCGATGACGGTGAAGGCGGCCTTCGTCACCGTCCTCGGCCCGCTGCCCGGAACCCTCGGCGCGGCCTGGGCCCTGACCCTGGCCGCCACCCTGATCCCCACGTGGGCGGCCCTGCGGGCCCGCCCGGTGGAGGCCGCCGGAGTCTGAGTCCGGGGCCGCGGCCGGGCGTGGGATCCTGGAGGCAGTCCCCTGGAGCAAGGAGTGGAATGGCAGCCAACCTGGTCAATCTGGAAGCCGTCGACAAGGTGTACGGCACCCGTGCGCTGCTCGACGGCATCTCCCTCGGCGTCAGCGAGGGCGACCGGATCGGCGTGGTCGGCCGCAACGGCGACGGCAAGACCACGCTCATCCGCATCCTCGCCAAGCTGGAGACGGCGGACAAGGGGCGCGTCACCCACTCCGGTGGCCTGCGCCTCGGCGTCCTCACCCAGCACGACTCCCTCGACCCCGCCGCCACCGTGCGGCACGAGGTCATCGGCGACCTCGCCGACCACGAGTGGGCGGGCAGCGCCAAGATCCGCGACGTGCTGACCGGCCTGTTCGGCGGCCTCGACCTGCCGGGCTTCCCGCAGGGGCTCGACACGGTCATCGGCCCGCTCTCCGGCGGCGAGCGCCGCCGCATCGCGCTGGCCAAGCTGCTCATCGCCGAGCAGGACATGATCGTCCTCGACGAGCCCACCAACCACCTCGACGTCGAGGGCATCTCCTGGCTCGCCGCCCACCTGCGGGCCCGCCGCTCCGCGCTCGTCGTGGTCACCCACGACCGCTGGTTCCTCGACCAGGTCGCCACCCGCATGTGGGACGTCCAGCGCGGCGAGGTCCACGAGTACGAGGGCGGCTACAGCGACTACGTCTTCGCCCGGGCCGAGCGGGAGCGGATCGCCGCCACCGAGGAGGCCAAGCGGCAGAACCTGATGCGCAAGGAGCTCGCCTGGCTGCGGCGCGGCGCCCCCGCCCGCACCAGCAAGCCGCGCTTCCGCATCGAGGCCGCCAACGAGCTGATCGCCGACGTGCCGCCGCCCCGCGACACCGCGGAGCTGATGAAGTTCGCGAACTCCCGGCTCGGCAAGACCGTCTTCGACCTGGAGAACGTGACCGTCCAGGCCGGTCCCAAGGTCCTCATCCAGCACCTCACCTGGCAGCTGGGCCCCGGCGACCGCATCGGCCTCGTCGGCGTCAACGGCGCGGGCAAGACCTCCCTGCTGCGCACGCTCGCCGAAGCCGCCCGTACGGGCGGCGAGAAGCAGCCCGCGTCCGGCAAGGTCGCGGTCGGCAAGACCGTCAAGCTGGCCTACCTCTCCCAGGAGGTCGCCGAACTCGACCCCACCAAGCGGGTGCTGGAAGCCGTCCAGCAGGTCCGCGACCGCGTCGACCTCGGCAAGGGCCGGGAGATGACGGCCGGGCAGCTCTGCGAGAAGTTCGGCTTCACCAAGGAGAAGCAGTGGACGCCCGTCGGCGACCTCTCCGGCGGTGAGCGCCGACGCCTGCAGATCCTGCGGCTGCTGATGGACGAGCCCAACGTCCTCTTCCTCGACGAGCCCACCAACGACCTCGACATCGAGACGCTGACGCAGTTGGAGGACCTCCTCGACGGGTGGCCCGGCTCGATGGTCGTCATCAGCCACGACCGGTACTTCATCGAGCGCACCACCGACAAGGTCTTCGCCCTGCTCGGTGACGCCGCCCTGCGGATGCTGCCGCGCGGCCTGGACGAATACCTGGAGCGCCGTCAGCAGGTCATCGACGCCTCGGTGCCCGCCGTCGCCGTCGCCGCGACCGAAGCGGCCGCAGCCAAGCAGAAGTCGGCCGGGGACGCCCGCGCGGCGAAGAAGGAGCTCCAGAAGATCGAGCGCCGTCTCGACCGCATCAGCGAGCAGGAGGGCAAGCTCCACGCGCAGATCGCCGAGCAGGCCACCGACTTCGAGCGCGTCGCCAAGCTCGACGCCGAGCTCCGCGAACTCGCCGGTGAGCGCGACGAGCTGGAGATGCGTTGGCTGGAACTGGCCGATGATGCGTAACGGCCGGGACGCGAGGTACGGCGCAACAGCCGCGCCGTAAGGCGGCAACAGTCTCGTCACGGGCCGGTCTCAGCTGGTGGATACCGCTGGAATCGGCCCGTGTGCCGTCCGTACCGGGTGATACAAAGAACACCCGCTCGCCTGCCGTTGACCTGTGGGATTTCTACCCGATTCGCTCCTTCCCGGTGATTTTCGGACACCGGGATCGCGGGGGAGACCGGTCGGGTCATGCGCCCACGTAAAGAGGAAAGCTGATGTCACAGCCGCCGCAGCCGCCCAACCAGCCGCCACAGGGCCCGCCGCCCGGCTTCGGGGCCGCCCCCGGCGGCTTCTCCCCTCAGCCGCCCCGGAGCGGGCCGGAGCAGCCCGCGTACGGCTACCCCCAGTCGCCGCCCCCGCCCCCGGGCGCGCCGCAGGGTCCGCCGCCCCCGCCCCCGGCCGCCCCCCAGGGCCCGCCCCCGCCCCCGGGTGCACCGCAGACGCCGCCGCCCCCGCCGGGCGGCTACGGCTACCCCGGCCCCGCGGGACCGGGCGCGCAGGGCCCGCAGGACTTCCCCACCCAGGCGTTCGGCGCCGCGCAGCCACCGCAGTTCGGCGCGCCGTCACAGCCGTACGCCACGCAGCCGCAGTTCGGCGCCTACCCACCGCCGGCCCAGTACCCCGGCACCCCGGGCGGCGGCCCCTCCGGCGGCGGCTCCAAGAAGCGCATGGCGGTCATCGTCGCCGCCGTGGCGGCGCTGGTCCTCGTCGCCGGCGGCGGCGTCTGGTTCCTCACCAAGGGTGACGGCAAGGACGACGAGGCCAAGAGCGAGACCGGCAAGAGCCAGGGCGGTACCGGCGAGCAGGACGGCGGCGGAGGCGGCGGCAAGGCGCCGCAGACCATCGACGGCAAGCTGCTCTTCAGCGTCGAGCAGCCCAAGGTCGACGACCTCGTCAACGTCAAGGGCATGTGGGTCACCGACAAGGTCTTCGCCAAGGCCGACGTCTACAAGGTCGTCGGTTACGGCCTGTCCGGCGGCCAGAAGTGGGAGATCCCGCTCGACGGCGAGATCTGCTGGTCCTCCCAGCACGTCACGGCCGACGGCAAGACCGCGGTCCTCGTCAAGGACGCCAAGCCCAGCGCCGAGAAGAAGTACGGCGGCCAGTGCACCCAGGTCGTCGCCCTCGACCTGAACAACGGCAAGAAGCTCTGGCAGGAGTCCGCCAAGGTCGCCGACCAGGACGTCCGCTTCGAGGAGGTCACCGTCGGCGGCGGCACCGTCGCCGCGGGTGGCACCAGCGGCGGCGCCGCCTGGTCGCTCGACGGCGGCAAGTCCCTGTGGAAGCCCAAGGCGGGCGAGGACTGCAAGGACGACGGCTACGGCGGCGGTGGCGACAAGCTCGTCGCGGTGCGCCGCTGCGGCGACTACAAGCGCCCGCAGATGAAGGTCCAGACCCTCAACCCGAAGACGGGCGCCATCACGTCCGAGTACAAGGTCCCCGAGGGCATCTCCTACGTCCACGTGGTGTCCACCGACCCGCTGGTCATCGGGCTCGACGCGGGCGGCTCCACGGGCAGCGGCGCCTCGGACCTCATGGCGATCGACGACAGCGCCAAGGACGGCAGGATGCGGTCCAAGATCTCCACGGGCAACGGCAAGTTCCAGATCAAGTGCCCCTCGACCGACGTCGAGGGCTGCACCAAGGTCGCCGTCGGCAAGGACGCCGTCTACATGCCGTCCGAGGAGCACCAGAGCGGCAACACCCAGAACCCGGGCCGGCTGAACGACATCGTCGCCTTCGACCTGGCCACCGGCCAGTCCAAGGGCAAGACCGAGGGCCTCCCGAACTCCGAGCTGCTTCCCCTGTCGGTGGACAAGGACGGCTACGTCATCGGCTACCAGTCGCCCACCTACCGGGACGGCGGCGCGGTCGTCCGCATCGACCCGAAGACGTTCAAGAAGGACGTCCTGCTGAAGAACCCGCTCTCCTCGGCCGCGGCCGAGCGCTCGCTCTCGCCCTCCTACCAGCAGGCGCTGTACGCCCAGGGGCGGCTCTACCTGGGTGACGGCTTCGCCGACAAGCCGAGCAAGTACAGCACGGACAAGGAGTACTTGACGCTCGTCTTCGGCGGCAGCTGACCCCACCGGGCGAGCCGAATCTGATCATTTCGGCGAACGCTCACGCCCCATCCCTGCCCATCGCGTGTACATGCCTGAACGATCCGTTTCAGTCGCGAAGTACACGTGATTGGCAGGGATTTCGGCATTCCGGGGGACTTCTCACGGGTAAAGGGCGCGCGACGTCGAACAAGCGTGTAGCTTCCGGGGGCAAGAGGGAGCCCAGGAGACGTACGCGGGCGACAGGGGGGACGCGCATGGGCGTGCGGCTCATGGTGGTCGACGACCACCGTCTGCTGGCTGAGGCGCTCGCCTCGGCACTGAAGTTGCGCGGGCACCGGGTGCTCGCCGCGGCCGCGCCGAGCGCGGGCGCGGCCGACCTGGTGGTCAGCCGTGCCCCCGAGGTGTGCCTGATGGGCACCGCCACCCCCGCCGAACCGGGCGCCTTCGACCCGGTCGTCCGGATCAAGCGGGACCGCCCCCAAGTCGCCGTCGTCGTCCTCGGACCCGTGCCGAGCCCGCTCGGCATCGCCGCCGCCTTCGCCGCCGGAGCCTCCGGCTACGTCCGGCACAACGAGCGCATCGAAGGCGTCGAACGCGCCATGATCAAGGCCCGCGCCGGGGAGGCCGCGGTCGACCCGCAGCTGCTCCAGGGCGCCTTCGCCGAACTGCTCAACCCGGCCGCCCAGCCCGATGACGAGGGCGCCCGGCTGCTCCAACTGCTGACCCCGCGCGAGGTCGAGGTGCTGGTGCGGGTCGCCGAGGGCGAGGACACCCGGCTGATCGCGGCGGGAATGGGGATAGCGCCCAGCACCGCGCGTACGCATGTGCAGCGCGTCCTGATGAAGCTGGGCGTCGGCTCCCGGCTGGAGGCGGCGGCCCTCGCGGCCCGCACGGGCCTTCTGGACCGTGCCGGTGGCTTGGCAGCGGGCCGCTAGGCCGTGCTCTTCCGCACCACTGCTGCGCGGCGGTGTTCTCAAGCTCCCCCAGCTACCGCTGGGAGGTGCCCCCAACGGGCTGGTTTCGGCTGAGCTCAGCCGAAACCAGCCCGTCCGGCGTTTGAGGACACCGCCGCGCAGCGGTGGTGCGCATCGTGATCCGCCGGAC
>NZ_JBVIQR010000035.1:0-91109 GCF_055576875.1 Streptomyces sp. NPDC033229
AGCAGATGTCGTCGGACGGCGGGGAGAGGAGGTTGGGGAACTTCTGCTGCAGGGCGCCGACGGTCTCCATGGTCTCGTCGACGGAGAGGGTGGTCTGGGAGAGCCAGACGGCCTTGTCCGGGTCGCGGACCTCGACGTTGGCGACGTCGTCGGGGCCGTCGACGAGCTGGATGTGGTCGGGGGCCTCGCCGGAGGTGCCGATGACCTCTTCGTGGCCCTCGTGGCCGATGAGGAGGATGTCGTAGCCTTCGCGCGCGTAGCGGACGGCTTCCTTGTGGACCTTGGTGACCAGCGGGCAGGTCGCGTCGATGGTGGCCAGCTTCCCGCGGGCGGCCTCCTCGTGAACGGCCGGGGCGACGCCGTGCGCGGAGAAGATGACGATGTTGCCCTCGGGTACTTCGAACGTCTCGTCGACGAAGATCGCGCCCTTCTTCTCCAGGGACTTGACCACGTATTTGTTGTGGACGATCTCGTGGCGCACATAGACCGGCGCGCCGTACTGCTCCAGGGCCCTCAGTACGGTCTCGATGGCGCGGTCGACTCCCGCGCAGACTCCGCGGGGTGAGGCCAGCAGGACCCGGCGGCGGGTCCGTCCGGCGGTCATGAGTGCCTCATAGTGGCCGCCAAGGCGACGTTGTGCAGGCCTTGCCGGGCGGCGGGCGGGACGGGGAGGTCGTCGAGGGCGTTGAGGGCCTGTTCACGACGGTCGCGGATGAGTTCCTCGACGGTGGCGCGGGCGCCGGTGGAGACAAGGACGGCGCGGACGCGGGTGGCGGTGTCTTCGCTCAGGCCGGGGTCGCCCAGGGCATGGCGGAGGAGTTCACGTTGGCCGGGGCCGGCGTGGCGGAGGGCGTGGGCGATGAGAACGGTGTGCTTGCCTTCGCGGAGGTCGTCGAGGTTGGGTTTGCCGGTGTGGGCGGGGTCGCCGAAGATGCCGAGGAGGTCGTCGCGGAGCTGGAAGGCCTCGCCGAGCGGGAGGGCGTAGGCGCTGAGGGCCTGGCGGAGGACGGGGCCTGCCCCGGCAAGGGCGGCGCCGATGTGCAGGGGACGCTCGACGGTGTACTTGGCGGTCTTGTAACGGATGACGCGCAGCGGGGCGTCGAGGTCGGTGTCGGGCGCGTCGCCCTGAACGAGGTCGAGGTACTGGCCCTGGACGACCTCGGCGCGCATGGCGTCGATCAGCGGCCAGGCGGCCTCCGTCTGCGTCGGCGTCAGGCCTGCGGTGTGCAGGAGTTCGTCGGACCAGACGAAGGCGAGGTCGCCGACGAGTACGGCGGCGTGGGCGCCGAGTTCGTCGGCGCCGGCCGGAGTGCGGGCCGGCCGGTGGTGGGCCGCCAGGACACGGTGGACGGTGGGGTGGCCGCGGCGCAGGGCGGAGTGGTCCATGACATCGTCGTGGATGAGGCAGAAGTCGTGGAAGATCTCCAGAGCGGCGGCCACTCGGACGACCGGAGCGGGTGGGGGTGTCGCCGTAACGGTGTGCCAGCCGAGCAGGCACAGCAGGGGGCGCAGGCGTTTGCCACCGTCGAGGACGAAGTCGGCCAGGGTCTCGGTCGCTTTCCCGGGCATGCCGGCCGCGCGCGTGGCGTCGCGTTTGGCGTTGACGAAGGCTGTCAGGGCCTCTTCGACCCGGTGGCGGAGGTGAGCGAGGTCGGGGGGTTCGGTGGTCAAGGTGGGGGGCGGGTTCATGCCGGGTCACTCGTTTCAGGGGGAGGTAGTTCGGTGAGGCGGAGGGCTTCTTCCAGCAAGGCGTCGACGACGCGGTGTTCGGGGACGGTGCGTACGACGTGGCCGTTGACGAAGATCTGGCCTTTGCCGTTGCCGCAGGAGACGCCGAGGTCGGCTTCGCGTGCTTCGCCGGGTCCGTTGACGACGCAGCCCATGACGGCGACGCGGAGGGGGTGGGGGAAGCCGTCGAAGGCGGCCTGGACCTGGGCGGCGAGCTTGTGAATGTCGACTTGAAGGCGGCCGCAGCCGGGGCAGGAGACGATCTCCAGCTGGCGGGGGCGCAGGCCGAGGGACTGGAGGATGTGGGTACCGGCTTTGACCTGTTCGACGGGTGGGGCGGAGAGGGAAACGCGGATGGTGTCGCCGATGCCTTCGGCGAGGAGGATGCCGAAGGCGACGGCGGATTTGATCGCGCCCTGGAAGGCGGGGCCGGCTTCGGTGACGCCGAGGTGGAGGGGGTAGTCGCAGGCGGCGGCCAGGAGGCAGTTGGCCGTTACCATCGTCACCGGGTCGTGGTGCTTGACCGCGATCTTCAGGTCGTGGAAGCCGTGTTCCTCGAACAGCGAGCACTCCCACAGCGCCGATTCCACGAGCGCCTCGGGTGTGGCGGCGCCGTGCTTGGCCAGCAGCCGGGGGTCGAGGGAGCCGGCGTTGACGCCGATGCGGATCGGCACCTTCGCGGCCGAGGCGGCTTTGGCGATGTCGGCGACGCGGTCGTCGAAACGCTTGATGTTGCCCGGGTTGACGCGCACCGCCGCGCAGCCGGCGTCGATCGCGGCGAAGACGTAACGGGGCTGGAAGTGGATGTCCGCCACCACCGGCAGCGGAGACCTCGCGACGATCGTCGGCAGGGCGTCGGCGTCGTCCCGCGACGGTACGGCCACCCGCACGATGTCGCAGCCCGCGGCCGTGATCTCCGCGATCTGCCGCAACGTCGCGTCCACATCCGCCGTCGTGGTCGTCGTCATTGTCTGGACGGAGATCGGGGCGCCGTCCCCGACAGGGACGTCACCGACCCGGATCCGCCGCGACGCACGGCGCTGCGGTGCCTTCGGGGGGATGGTGGGCAGCCCGAGGTGGGTGGTCATCAGGATGTCTCCGGTACGCGGTGGGCTTCGTCGGCCGGTGCGCGGGACGGCCGCCCGCGGGGGCTGTCGGTGAGGTCACGGCCGTGGATGCCGCTGTCGTGCGGTGGCGGGGGCATGAGGGACTCCGTTCGGTGTGGGTGCGGGCTGCGGACTTCCGTCGGTAAGAGCGACGGGCTCCCGCGGCGCGCTGTCACGGGTGTCGGGAGGTCTGTGTGTTGACGCCCGGGAAGGCGCCGGGGACGCGGTAGCGGGTGGAGCGGGAGTGGCGGTACCAGCGCTCCAGCCCGGTGATCATGAGTTCCAACTGGCGGAAGTACTCCTGGGCCGTCTTCTGGTGCGGTCCGAAGTCGGGCAACTGGCTTCCCAGGGAGGCGAGTTCCGTCGCGAAGGAGTTGAGGATCCGCACGGCCTCGTTGACTGCCTCGTCGCGTGAACACCCCAGCTCGTGGCGCAGCACGGGGACGATGTTGAAGGTCTCCGACGGACGGGCTTCTTCCTTGGCAAGTGAGTGCAGGTCGTTCTGGATCGACATCAGCCGACAGACCAGCGAGCGCAGGCGCTGGACGACCGGGTGGCGGAAGACGGCCACCGGCAGGACAGTGTCCATGGCCGCGTCGACCAGATCGCCGTAGGGGCGCATGGCGATGGAGTATTCGTGGACCAGCAGGTAGTGCACCAGCGACAGCGGGCCGGAACGCTCTCCGGTTTTGTACGGTGCCTCCTCCATCACCCCATAGGTGAAGAACTCATGGAAGGAATGTGCCAGACGTTCCAGCCAGAAGTGCGGCATGAACTCCTGGAATTCCCCCCGCATGCGGGCCAGGAAGTGCAGGAAGCCCGGTTCCCCGGTACGGGGTTCCTCTCCGGTCAGAATGCTGCACACGCGGTCCCGCACGGTCACGAGCGCGGGGACCGGATGGAACTCGTGGTAGTCGTCGATCTGGGTGAGGAAGATGAACCACCGGGCCATGGCCCGCATCCGAGCGGGGTCGGTGACGGTGGGCGACATGTACGCCGCGCCTCGGGCGAGGTCGTGTTTCTTGTATTTGGCACGTTCCTCGTCGGAGAGGAACCCGTAATAAGTGTCGTACCACTCCTCCTCGTCGTGGAACGACTCGTCCGTTTCGAAGGGGCTGACGACGGTCGGGAACGGGTAGGAGAGATCAGGGACCGGGGACGCGTAGGGCATGGTCATCCCATCGTCTGGGGCCTGGATATGTGCGCTGCTGCTGCCAGCCGCTGCCGGTCGGCGTAGGTGCCGCGGTCGTAGCGGGAGATTTCCGCGTCCACGCCGCGCCAGCCGGACACCACGAAGGAGAAGTGGTGGATGTGGTTGGCTACGGCGTCGTGCCATGTGCCGAAGTCCGGCAGGTTCTGCTGGATCCCTACGAACTCGCCCAGTTCCCTTTCGTGAAGACGGAATACCCACTCACGGGCATCCGCCAGCGAACAGGAGCGTTCATGGCGCACCACGTTGATGAGGTTGAGATTTCCCATTCCGGTCCGTGTTTCCTTGTCGTAGGACTGGAACTCGTTGAACCATCCGGGCAGTCGGACCGCCAGGGACTTTAATTTCCGGACCGTGGGGTGATCGTGGATTTCCGAGGGCAGGACGACCCGCGTCTCGACCTCCTTCAGTGCGAAGAAGGCGTGGAGCATCAGCGCCCGCTCCCTAATCCACAAGAACTCCTCCACCGACGGGAAGGAACCCGCCTCCAGGTGGGTGACCTCCGCTTCCAGCCCCTCGAAGTAGAGGTCCAAATCCTCCGCCCAGCGGTGGAGGGATTCGGCGGGGAGGAAATGCAACAGCTCGCCCCGCAGCGTCTCGATCTGCGCACCGAGCATGACGTCGGCTTCCCGCGCGCCGATGTGGCCCCGGGCCACTGCCACGGTGCGTTCGCGGACGGCGCGGACGACCTCGGGCCGGGCCCGTTCGTAGATGTCGTCCTGGTACAGCGAGAAGAGCATCATCCGCGCCAGCGGTTTGAGCCGTTCCCAGGTCGCCATGGGGTAGAAGTACGCCGTCATGTAGGCGGTGCGGGTCTTCTTGAAGCGCTCTGCGATCTCCGGCGGGACGAACTGCGCCCATTCGCCGTCGATCCACACGCGGTCGGTGTACTCCTGCATGGCGGCCGCGTGCGGGTTGGCCAGGGTGGGGAACGGATACCGCAGCCTCGCGGATGTCTCACGGTCGAGCACGGGCCGCTCCTCGGGTCGTGGCAGCGGGCGGGAAATGTGGTCGCCCGGTGGATCCCGGCGGGGTGTCAGCTCCGAGGCCGGAGCGCCGCCCGGGGTGAGGGCCGCGGCGACAGGGGCTCGCCGGGCCGGGCGCCGCTCCGACGGCTCGGGGGGAGCCGAGGGCCGGGCGGGCATCCGGAGGCGGGTGGTCATCGTGACCGCCGCCAGCCGTTGACCGGGCCGTTGAGGGGGACGACGTCGTAGGTGAGGAAGTCGGTACGGGCGCGCAGAACGGAGGCAGCGATGCCATCGGCGTCGAGTCCGGCGTCCGCCAGGAGGTCGGTGCGGGTGCCGTGGGGGAGGAAGGCGCGGGGCAGGCCCAGGCAGCGCACTGGGGTGGTGAGGGCGGCGTCGGCGCATGCCTGGCCGAGCAGGCTGCCGAAGCCGCCGGTGCGGATGTTGTCTTCCACGGTCACGGTCAGGTGGTGCCGTGCGGCAAGGTGGACGAGGGTGCGGTTGACGGGGGTGATCCAGCGGGGGTCGACCACAGTGGAGCCGATACCCTCGTCCTCTTCCAACTGCCGGGCCGCCGCCACGGCGGCGCCCGCGGTGGGGCCCGCGGAGACGAGGAGGACGTCCAGGGAACGGCTGGCACTGCGGTGGAGGACGTCCACGCCGTCCATCCGTGCCAGCGCCTCCAGATCCGGCCCGGCCGTGGCTTTGGGCAGGCGCAAGACGGTGGGGCCGTCATCGCTGGCGACGGCTTCGCGCAGCAGTTCTTTGAGGCGTGTGGTGTCGCGTGGGGCGGCGACGCGCAGGCCGGGGACGAGGGCGAGGAGGCTGACGTCCCACATGCCGTGGTGCGAGGGGCCGTCGGGGCCGGTGATCCCGGCGCGGTCCAGGACAAGGGTGACGGGGAGGCGGTGCAGGGCCACGTCCATCAGGACTTGGTCGAAGGCGCGGTTGAGGAATGTGGCGTAGATCGCGACGACGGGGTGGAGGCCGCCCATGGCCAGGCCCGCGGCGCTGGTGACGGCGTGCTGTTCGGCGATCCCGACGTCGAAGACCCGGCCGGGGTGGGCCACGGCCATGGGGTGCAGGCCGGTGGGCCGGAGCATCGAGGCGGTCACCGCCACCAGCTCCGGACGCTCTTCGGCCAGGGCCAGGAGCTCTTGGCCGAAGACCTCCGTCCAGGTGGCCGGCTGCCGCACGGCCGGAGGAACGGTGGCCGGGGCACGGCCGGTGATCGGATCGATCACTCCGACGGCATGGAAGCAGTCCGCCTCGTCGGATTCCGCGAACGAATAGCCCTTGCCCTTGACCGTCACCACGTGGACCACGACCGGTCGGGCCAGGGCGCGGGCTTGGCGCAGAGCTTCCTCCAGCGCGGGGATGTCGTGCCCGTCGACCGGCCCGAGACAGGTCAGACCGTGCGCGGCAAAGACGTCACCGTTGTCGTCCTGGCGCAGGCCGGGCGCGCGCAGCCCGGTCAGTCGGGTGGCGAGGGCCCCGGTCGTCGGGGCGTAGGAGCGGCCGTTGTCGTTGAGAACGACGATCACCGGGCGCTCGGAGGCGGCGCCGATGTTGTCGAGTGCCTCCCATGCCATGCCCCCGGTCAGTGCCCCGTCACCGATGACCGCCACCACCGCCCGCTCCCGCTCGCCCGCCAGAGCGCGGGCCTTGGCCAGGCCGTCGGCGTAGGACAGGGCGGTGGAGGCGTGCGAGTTCTCGATCACATCGTGCTCGGACTCCGCGCGGCAGCAGTACCCCGACAGGCCGCCGGCCCGGCGCAGCCGCGCAAAACCCTTCTGGCGGCCCGTCAGCAACTTGTGGACGTAAGCCTGGTGTCCGATGTCGAACAGGATGCTGTCGCGCGGCGAGTGGAAGACGCGGTGCAGGGCGATCGTCAGTTCGACTACCCCCAGGCTCGGGCCCAGGTGGCCGCCGGAGGCGCACACCGTCGCCACCAGGTAGCGCCGGATGTCCTCCGCCAGCGCCGCCAGCGCTTCCGCGGGGAGAGCGCGTAAGACCTCCGGGCCTGTCACCGAGGCCAGGTGCGGCGGTACGTTCGACATATTGCCGGGGGAGTTCTGCATGGGGGCCTCCGCGCTGGGATGATCAGGGACCCCGCCTGTGGCGGCAGGCCCGTATGCGGTGACCGACACCGTGCTCTTGCTCGGTGCGGCTTCGTCCGGACCGCCCTGCCACGGGTCCTGCGACCACCACCAGGCGGCGGGAGCCGGTGTCGTCGTCCACGGTGCGCATGCCCAGCCTCCACCAGCCCGGACCCGGAGCGGCAGGTGCATTCGCCGACCGGGTGAAGCACAGCGGTGCCTCCGCGAACGCCCGCGCGGGACGGTGCCGGCCGGGATCCCACCGTGCATGCCACCCGGCTCGTCCCGGCCTCCTCGCGCCGGAGCACTGAGGCGGCCACAAGCGTGGTGTGAAACACCGTCGGAGCGCGTCGGGAGCCACGGGGCGGGCAACCACGCCGTACGCCTCCACGCCCCTCCCACGGCATCCGAGTGCCGCCGGCCGGGCCGGTGCGCGTCTGGACGGGACGGGCGGCGTGTGTCGTTATGGAAGGAGTGGCCGGGCCCGCCCGCGAGAGCGCCGCATGGGCACGGCACCCCTGCCCGCGCGCGCCGGCCGGGAAGAGCCGGCGCAGAAGAAGGGGCCAGTGATGACCACCCGCTCGAGGGGCCGCCGCCGAAGCGGCCTCATCCGTTTCATCGGCGACGTGCTCGATGACGCGAAGGACTTCACCGACGAGTGCCTGGACCGGGCACGCGACCTGGAGCACGACCTGCGCAAGGCGGCGAGCAACGCTGTCCGGCCCGACAAGGATGACGATTACCGGCCGCCCGCCCGGGCCGGCCACGCCGGCACCCGGCAGGCGGCGGCTGGCAAGAACACCCAGGCCTGACGGGCCCAGGGTACGTTGATGCGTGACGACGCACCGCGCCACGAACGGGCCTGGGCGGTACGTGAGCTGACCCGCCACCACGACGGCTCGCTGCACGACGCCACCGCTCGCCGGCCCGTCTCGCTCGGCGAGTTGGCGGACGACGTACGCGCGGGTGCCACTTTTCGGGCGCGGGACGCAGCCACGGACCAGGACTGCACCTACCAGGTCCTGACCACCGTCCTCGCTGGGGCGCTTTCCTGGCTGCCCGCCCCGTTCGGACGCGGGAGTGCGCCGTCCGCTGCGATCACCGCCCTGTTGGCGCCCGAACGGAGTTGACACGGCATCACATGCAGTCGTCGTCGGCGGTGCCGTCCGGCACGTCGTGCTTCCCTGGGCTGGCACCGGCGGATGGGGAGGCGGGCGGCGTCTCGTCGGCCGTAGGCCGGTCGAACGGCGTAGTGCCGTCCGGGGTCGGTCGGCGGCATGGCGGTGTGGCCTCGGTGGTCGGCGACGGTTCGTCCCATGCACGGCTGCGGCTCGGTGGGGCCCCGTTGCTCCCGTTGGGATTGGGATGGGGTTTGAGCGGCGTCGCGGAGCGCTGGCAGAGGATGTCCCGGCTTGCCGCCGAGGGCGTCGGCGGGGTGTCGCGGGCCGGGGTGGACGCGGTGGCGGGTGGTGAGCCCGGCCGTGATGCGCCGGCGGACGGGGCCGCGGACCGGGAGGGCGACGCGGTGGAGGCCGCCGGTGTGCTCGGACCGCTCCTGCCGGGTGCCGGTGACGCAACCGCGGACGGCCGCTGCGGGACCGGCTCGACGTACGTGGCGCTGAACGAAGCGCATCCGGTGGCCGCCGCCAGAGACACGGCGGTGAGGGTGCGTCGTAAGGCGTTGCGGGGAAACCGCACCGAGGAACTCCTTTGCTCGGGACGGCTCTCAGGCCGCCTCGGCGCGAGGGGAAAGCGGACTTCTGCCCCGCCTCGGGACAAGGGGCGAGGCCGGAGGCGGCTACCGAGCCGGCCGACTGCCGTCACCGTGCGGAGCTGAGCACGCTCATGAATGTCTTCAGCCCGGTGAAGAGGGTGATGACCGCCCGCCAGACGGCCAGTATCGCGTGGGCGGTGGCGACGGGCGCGGTCGCGATGAAGAACAGGACGATGATCACGATCAGCCAGAAGAAGAGACCGTGGGGACGCGACAGCAAGGGGTTTACCCTTCGTGGCGGGCGGTGTGTTCCAGGCTCACGTCCTCCTGCCGCTTTGAGCGCGGGGCGCGGCCGAGGGGCAGGCGACGGGGGCGAGGTGGGGGACCGGCGGCCATGCACTCCTCCGCCGGGCGGCCGCGTCGGCGGTTTCTGGGGATCCGACGACATCGGGGCAATTGGCGGCTCAAGGGCATTCGACGATGTCGGTGGGGGAGAGGGCACCGAGTTCGGTAGGGTGCGCGCGGCGTCGGCCTCCGCGGAGAGGACGGCCTTCGGGCCCGCCTTCCAAAGCAGCCCCGGCGGCCCGGCCTCTTGGCCGACCGTCCCGGCACCGGTACGACGTACCGAGCGCGGCTACGGGCCACATATCCTCCACAACGTCGGTACAGCCACCGGGTGAGTCCCCGCGTCCGCGACCGCTCGGGGGCCGCACCGCCGGCTCTCAGCACTGAGCCGCTGCCCGGGTTCCTGTGCCCGGGCTACTTCTTTCCAGTGCACGCCACGCCGCCCCTTGCCGACAACCCCGTACCAGGCGGCGCGCAAGCGCATCGGGCGCGCACGGCACACTGTGGGCGGCGTGCGCGGCGGACGTGCCGTCTGGCCGCCTCGCGGGGAAGCTGCTACGGGTGTCGATGGCCGTCGACTCCGTATGCCCGCTATCCGTCGTCCGCGTCCGCGTCCGCGTCCGCGTCCGGGGCCGTGCGCCGCGCGGGCACGGCACCGCGGCTCCCGCAGGGCGGTGGCTGATCCCCCGCCATGGCGGGGGATCACCCCCTCCTGCCGCGGGCGAGGTAGCCGGCGAGAGCGAGGGCGGCCCAGAAGGGCCAGGACCCGGCGTCTGTCGCCTTTTTCCGCCGGTCGTCCTCACCGGCCACCTTGGCGTGAAAGGTGAGGTCCTGCTCGGCGATGGCCCGCAGGATCCCCCGTGTCTGCTGGAGGGCTCCCGGGGCGGCGATCATGAGGTCGAGGGCGGTGCGGGCGGCCTGCTGTTCGGAAAGGGTCTCGCGGGCGAGGCCGAAGACGACGGTGCGGAGGTTGTCGGCGAAGACGTCGGTGATGGACAGTTCCGGGCACAGGTAGCGAATGGATCCCTCAAGATTGGCGAAGGACTTGCCCAAGAGCGAGATCACCGGGCTGGTGCGGATGCCGCGGCGGGTGGCGTGGGCGAGGACGGCGGTCAGGGTGACGCCGAAGTTGAGCTCCTCCAATGTGACGGAGGCGATCTTCGGGACGAGCAGGCTGATGTCGGAGCGGAATCCGGCGATGTCGGCCCAGGTCGTGGCGGTTCCCATGTCGATCCAGGTCGCGGCCAGGCCCGCGCCGTCGTTGGCCGCGAGGTTGAGCAGGGCAAGCACCAGGTGCCGGCTGGTACCGCTCTCCATACGGCCGATCATGCCCCAGTCGATCAGGTGCGCGGGCTCGCCCGGGGCGACGAAGACGTTGCCCGGATGCGGGTCCGCGTGGAAGAACCGGTCGAGGAAGTAGCCGCGGAACATGAACGCCATTAGGTCCCGGCCGATGCCGGTGCGCTGCGCGGCGGTGAACGCACCCGGCTCGGCGTCACGGATCGACACGCCCGGGGCCAGGGCCTGCACCAGCACCCGCCGGGTCGGCGGCAGCAGCACCCGGGGAACGGACAGGTACGCGAACTCCTCGCACAGCTCACGGGCCCGGCGCATGTGGCCGGCCTCCACCCGGAAGTCGGTCTCCGCCTCCATGGCCTCGAACAGCACGCCCAGCATCGCGGGCACGTCCACCACGGTCGTGAACCGGGGTGCGGCCCGCGCCAGGACGCGGGCGGCCCGGCGCAGCAGCCGGATGTCCCCGGCCATCACCTCTTCCACACCTGGCCGTTGGACCTTGACCGCGACGAGCGCGCCGTCGGCCAGCCGCGCCCGGTAGACCTGCGCCAGCGAGGCGGCACCCAGCGGGGCCGAGGTGTCGATCTCCCTGAACAGCCGCCGCCACCGAGGCCCAAACTCCGCCGCGAGCACCGCCTCGAAAGTGCTGAACGGCGCGGGGGTGACCTGGTCGTGCAGCTGCCCCAGCTCCTCCAGGACGGCCGGCGGCACGAAGTCCGGCCGGGTGGAGAGCATCTGCCCCACCTTGATGTAGAACGGACCCAGCTCCTGCAGCGCCTCCCGGACGGCCCGCGCCTGCTCCTCGGCGCCTTCCCCGGGCTTCGCCCCGCGGGCGCGGACCTGCTCGGCCAGCAGGCGCCCCACCACACGCGCGACGTGCCGTGTGCGGCCACCGCCCACAGACCCTCCCCAGTGCACGACCCGCGCCGGAACCGGCGGTACGGCCGCCCCCACACCGGGGGCGGGTGCCTCCCTGCTTTCCTTCTCTCCCGGCTACCTACAGTCCACGGCACGCAGCGCCGGCCGACAACTCCGCACCCGGCGGCACGCGAAGGGTATGGGGAGGCGCGCGGCGACCGGAAACGGCGTGCGGGCACCCGGCTATCTCCGTCCGTGATTCCGCGCGGCCCTCTGCCCGGAACGACACCTCGCGTACAGCTGCCGCTTGGCTCGTGGACCGGGCACCGGCGCCCTCACGCGGCCGCCCCGGTTCGTCGTGTGTCGGAGTACCGGTTCCTGGTAGGCCGCCACTTACGGCGAACGGGACGCTGTGCCCCTTCCGGCACCACTGGTTCGCCCCTGTCAGCATCGCCTCCAGGCATGTGGCCGAGCGGCCGATCGTCTCGCGGCTGCTTCCAGTGGAGGCGCTTCGCGCAGGGCGACGTGGAGGCACGTCGCCTCCCGGACGTAGCGGCCGTTCCGGCGGGCGACCTCCGCACAGGCCACTTCGAGCGACATGCCTTCGAGATGTCGGAGGACCGAATGTGGTTCATCACTGCGGCGTCGCGGCCGATCCCTCGGGTCCAGGGAAAAGATTTCGTTCTGCATCACGAACAGGTGCTGGCTTCGTCGGACCGCTCGGGAAGCACCGCCGGGACGTCCCAACCGCGCAAGGATGGAGGGAGGGTAGGCACGAGTACATCTCGTCCGCGATGACCGCATCGGAGTCCATCTCTGTTCCACATGCGGCTTCATCTTGGCGCAGACCTCCCAGCGCCGGTGCACCTCGTGCTCGGCCCGATGGGCTCCATGTTCTCGTCCACGGTTCGCATACCCAGCCTCCAGTACTGGCGAGGGGATCGCCAGGCGCGCTCGGCAGCCGGGGGGAGTGCACCGGCACCTCCTGATGCGCCCCCGAGCCGATCCACAGGATCTGAGCATTGCTCGCTCATCGTCATCCCGGCCGACTGACCCCCGTGATGACACTGGGGCTGTATCTCTCAGTGCTCATGCCGCCGTCGCTCCCGCGACGGCGGCTTTCCGCTGTAGTGGCCGCCCGCGACGGGGGTAGGCCCAGTACGTGGCCGCGCCCGTCCCCCGAGGACGGCTAAGACGAGCGGCTCGCCGAAGTCCTCAGCTGGGCCCGCGAGCACCTCCACGAACCGCTGCCCGTAACGGAACTGGCCCGCCGCGCCCTGATGAGCAAACGCTCCTTCGCCCGGCGCTTCACCGCCGCCACCGGCACCACCCCGCACGCCTGGCTGCAGAGCCTGCGACTGGGCAGAGCCGAGGAACTCCTGGAAACCACGGACCTGCCCATCGAGGAGATCGCCCGCCGGGTCGGTTACGCGAGCGCGGCCGTGCTGCGCCAGCAGTTCGTACGGCGTCGGGGGGTTCCGCCCCGCTGCCCGGGCGAACACCGCCTCCAACTAGCGGTTCTGGGGCCCCTTTTCCCTCACAGCGACGCAGGCCTGGCCGTATGGTGGGGCTCGGCATGCGGCGGGGCGCGTACCGGGCTCGGTGCGGTTCCGCCGCTCGACGGGGGCGTGAGGGGGGTGGAGAGGGTGCCTGTGCGGGGTGACCGGCGCGCTGTCCTGGTCACGACGGTGCTGGCCATCGCGGTCTTCGCCGGTGCACTGTCGCTGCTGAGCTGGGACCGGGCGAACCACGTGGCCGGGGTCGTCTCCGCAGTGGTCGGCGTGGCCGCCCTGGGGGTCGGCGTCTGCACGTTGCTGGCCCCGTCCGGGAGCACGTCCGTACGGGTGTCCAGGACCGGGCGTGCCACGGCCACCGGCGGCGGGGACGCCAACACGGGTGCCGTCGCCTCCTCGTCCGCCGGTGCGGTCTCCGTCGGGGAGACCGGTGACGCGGGGGCGGACGGCGGCAGCGCGAACACCGGTTACCGGCGGCAGGAGTAGCGGCGTATTCGATGTTCTTCCGCAGCCGCGCCGCAGTGCGCAAGTCGGGCGGATCGTCCGCCGAGGGAGCCGGGGCCTTTGCCAACAGTGGCGTGATGATTGACAGCTCCGTGCAGGTGTTCGCGGGGCGCGCCGCCGTCTCCGGCTATCTCCTGCAGGTGGAACAGGCCCTCGCCGCCGCCGACTTCCAGGGGCGTGAAAGTGAACTCGCCGAGCTGGCCGCCTTCTGTGGGGACGATGCCCCCGCGGTCCGTCCCGGCGCCAGCTACTGGCGCTGGGTGGCCCCGGCGTGGGCGGGGAAGTCCGCCCTGCTGGCGCACTTCGTCCTGCATCCTCCACCCGGCGTCGATGTAGTGTCGTTCTTCATCACCTCCCGCATGGCCTCGCAGAACGACGCCGCGGCGTTCTGCGAGGTCGTCCAGCGGCAGGTGTACGCCTTGCTGGGCGAGGAGGAGCCGTTGAGTACCCCCGCCACGCGCGACGAGCAGATGCTGCTAGCGCTGCACCACGCCGCACAGGGGTGCGCGGCGCGCGGCCGGCGGCTCGTACTCGTGGTGGACGGGCTGGACGAGGACCGCGGCGTGACCGCCGGCGCCGACGGGCACAGCATCGCGGCGCTGTTGCCCCGCGTTCCCCTGCACGGCATGCGAATCGTCGTCGCCAGCCGTCCGCATCCGCCGGTACCGGGGGACGTGCCCGTGGACCATCCCCTGCGGACCACGCGGATCGACCACCTGCTGGAGCCGTCCCCGCACGCCTGCGCGGCGCGCTGGGACGCGGAACGGGATTTGCTGAGACTGCGAGACTGCGGTGGGCTGGGCTGGGACCTGGCCGCTCTGACCGTCGCGGCCGGAGGCGGGCTGAGCGCGCCCGACTTCGCGGAGCTGACCGGGAGCTTGGTACGGCTGGTCGAGCGCGAGCTGTCCGCGGTGAACGGCCGCAGCTTCCGCCGGCGCTCCGGGCACTGGACGTCCGCCGGTCCGCCCGTCTTTCTCCTAGCGCACGAGGAGATCCGGCGTGGCGCGGCGGAACTGGTCACGGACCAGGAGCTGGCGGCCCACCGCAGCCGTCTGCACCGGTGGGCTGACTCCTACCGGAGCGCCGGATGGCCGGAGGGCACCCCCGAGTACCTGCTGCGCGGCTACACCCAGTTGCTGCGCGAACAGGGGGACACTTCCAGGCTGGTGGCGCTGGCCTGTGATACCCGGAGGCAGGAGCGGCTGTGGCGGGCGTCCGGGGCGGACCTGGAAGCGCTCAGCGCGGTGTCGGCCGCGTTCGACCTGGTGCTCGCGGACGGCGCTCGCCGCGGCGATCAGGACGTGTCCGTGGCCCTGCGTCTCGCCGCCGCGCGGGACAGGCTGCACGATCGGACGGCGCCCCTCTCCTCCGACCTGATCGCCCTGTGGGCCCGGTGCGGGCACACGGCGCGCGCCCTTCACCTGGCCGAGTCGCAGCACGACTCGCGGAACCGGGTGGCCGCCTTGAGCGCCATCGCCGACGTCCTGGCCGTCGTCGCGCACCCGGATCAGGCAGCCGCTCTGCTCGACGGAGCGGACAGCACTAAGGACCGGGACCACTTCCTGGCGGCCATCGCCAAGGGCCTGGCGGACTCCGGCCAACCCGCCGAGGCCCTGCAGCGGGCCCGCCGCATCAGCGACCCGGAGCGCAGGGCGGAATCTACCGTCGCCGTCGTCGGGGCCCTGGCCGGGGTAGCGAGCAACGCCGCAGCGGCTCAGCAGGGGGTCGGGGCCCCGGACGCTGATGCGGTTTCTTGGGCGTTGGAAGCCGTTGACGTGGTCATGGCTGTACCCAACACCGTCTCCCGGAGCGCCTTGGGCGCCTCGCTGGCCGCCGCGCTCTCCCGGCTCGGTGAGCATCGCCGGGCCCTAGCGCTGGTGGAGCGCGTCGTGTCCTGTTCAGCCGGCTCCGGTGACGCGGTCCGGCGTGCGCAGTGCCTTGCCCTGTTGGCCCGGGGGATGTCCACGGGGCCGGGGTTCGCCGCGCAGGCCGCCGAGTTCGCCGTGGCGTCGGCCCGGCTGGCGGCGGACCTCGACGACCCCGGCGGCGTGGACTGGGTCTACCCCCAGGTCGCTGCGGCTCTGGAGGCGACCGGGCACCACCAGCAGGCGATGGACTTGGTCAGCCGTTTCCTGAACGATCCGGAGGACGGTCTGGTCGAGATCGGCATTGTGGCCGCGGAAGCCGGTGACCTCGACCGGGCCGTCAAGCTGGCCGAGCGGATCACAGAACCCATCTACCGGGCGCGTGTCCTCAACGCCGTCGGCAGGAAGACGGTGGGATCCCGTGACCCGGAGTGGACGCTGCGCCTGGCCAGGCAAGCCCGCGACGCCACCGACGAGGTGCGCCACCTCCACTGGCGGGTGGCGCTGTCGGCCGACACCGCCGACTTCCTGCTGCGGGCGGGCCAGGAGGAACGCGCCCACGCCGTGGTCAAGCGGGCGACGAACGTGGCGCGGAGGGGGCGGGGACCCGGGGTGCGCACCCTCATCAAGCTGGCCGTCGCGGCCGGCCGGGCCGGGCAGCGGGGCGACGCGACCCGCCTCATCCACCGCGCCGAACAGGCCGCCGATGCGTCCGCCGGTTACGGACACGTCCTCGACCTCGCGGAGGTAGCCGAGGGCCTGCACTACACGGGTCACCCTGCGGAGGGGGACGAACTCCTGCGCCGCTTACTCCACGAGAGCCGGACTCTGGCAGATCCTGGCGAGCGCACCGAGGGTCTGCGACGGGTGGCCGAGGCATTCGGCCACATCGGGAATCCGGACGGAGCAGCAGAGCTGGCTCAGGAGATCCTGGGCCTGGCAGGCGCTGCCGACAGCCCTTCCCGCCGGTGCTGGGACACGTGCGCCGCAGCCGGTGCACTCCTCGCGGCGGGTGATATCGACGCGGTGCTCGAACTGGAGGACGGCCTGCCGGAGGACGCGGTCGACGAGGTCCTCGCCGATGTCGTAAAAAAGCTCGTGGACGCCGGTGATCTGGCCGTAGCAGAGCTGATCATCGACTGGAAAGGAGACGAAGGTCGTGCCCTCGGCTACCTCGCTGCGGGCGCCGCAGCCACGGGGGACGTCGCCCGTGCCGCGGCGCTGCTGGACGAGATCGGCACCCCTGTCCTGCGCGAGGCGGCCACGCCAGCCGTCGTCAAGGCGCTTTGCCGGGTGGGTGCCCGCGCGGCGGCACGCGCCCTGGGCTACACCCTCACCGCGCCCGAGCACCGCAGCAAGGCGCTCGCAGCGATCGCCCAATCGTTCGGCCCCTGCCCGGAGGGGCGCCTCGTGCTGGTCGAGGCGCTGTGCTGGGGCCCGTGGGAGCAGGTACCTGAGGAGATCGCCGGTGTGGCGCCGGAGCACCTGCCCCTCCTGGCGGACCTCGTACTGGCGGAGGGCTAACAGCGTTGTCGGCTATTGAAGATCGAGGCCGGAGCCGTGTGGCTGAGGACCCGAGGCGCTAACTGGGGATGGCGGTTCGACCACTGCCCAGGCCTGGAACAACGCATTGTCAGGGCTGCTCTGTGGGGCGGTCGTTCGAAGGGATTCCAGTGCTGGGCCCCGCTTCGCTCTTCTCAGCGTCTGGTCATGTCTGTCCGCGTGCGCCGAGCCCGGTTCGCGAGGATCCGGTTCTTGGTGCTGAGACGGTGAGGATGGCAGCCCACGAGAAGATCTTCTTGATGCCATCTACCGCATGGCCCTGACCTGCGGAAATTCCCTGTCCTGGGTCTTTGACCTGCGGCGGAGCCTATCTCGTAGACTTTCAGCGTCATGCTGCCTTATGCAGCCGATTCTCCCCACGTGCTCCCCAGCGCCTACGGAAACTCCCCAGATTCTCCCCAGCGGACAGGCGGTTGCTGCATCCTCCGGGCCGCAGTTCTCCCACCGTATCGGCACCAGTTTCGCCAACAGAGCGTGGCTGTGAGCTCCCGGACGATGTGGTTGCATCGGCGTACATGTACAGGGGGGCTGCCTGGTGAAGGAGTCGTCCAGGCGGGGGCGGGGGGAGCGCTCGGCGTGGCGAGGCCATGCCCATTGAGTAGTGTGCATCGTGAAGTTGCAGGTCGCCGGTGTGGCGTGAGGGGCAGTAAGGGGACTCGTGCTGGTCGGTGCCGGTGTCCACGGCGGAGATCGTCCGACCGATCAGCTGGAGTGGTTCTCGGGTTCTGCAGTACTTGCCGTAGAGGTCTGGCGAGCACTCTGGAGCTGGGCAGGCATCTTCAGGAAGTCCAGGCAGAGCGGGAGGAGTTGGTGATCGTCGAGCGGGTCCCGCGCCGGCTGGGCGAGCAGGCTCGGGCCGAGGCGGAGGCCGCCGTGGTGGAAGCTCCGGTCAAGGTACAGGTGGCGAGGCGTGCAATGCTGCTGATCTCGCACCGTGGGGACAGTCCGGACGGGACGGCGCTGCCCGGTGGCTACCGCGGGATTCCCGCTGCGGGCGAAGGTGGCCAAGCTCGCCGATGGGAACAAGGCCGAACGCCGACTGTTCTCCCGCATCACCATGAACTGGCGCGGCGGAGCGCTCACCAGCCACGAAGTCATCGTCAACAGCATTGCCGCGAATGACCGGAGGGCCGGGGGTCCGTCCGGCTGTATCCGGCCTCATTCGGACGTGTCGGCACAAGCCGCCGCGACGGGACCACCGCCGGCGGCTCCGCCGCGTCCGTACGGCCGCCCAGCACCGTCCCACAGGGCGGAGCGCACGTCATGGATATGTCCGCCTTTGCGTGGTGACCTGAACTCGCTTGCGCAGGCAGGCATTTACTGACAGTACGGCCGAGCCCGGAAGGCGCCCGTGCCATGATGCCCGCCTGGGGCCCGCAGCGCATGCCCACCTCTCACATGCCAACGGCTCGTGCGCGTAGCTCATGGACGCATCTCACCCGCACGTCTCCTGTCCCTCGTCCCTTGCCCACGCCCGGGGAGAACGCATGGCTCTCTCGCTCCGCGAACTGATCGAGGAACTCTTCCCCGCCGAGGGCGAGGACTTCCGCCTCCCCATCGACCGGCTCGGCCACATCGACGGCATCGGCCCGCTGATCGCGACCTGGCTGGATACGGCGGACCTGGTCGTGGGGGTGGCGATACCCGCCCCGGGGCAGCCCGTCCTGCAGGGCACGTTCTCCTTCACGGTGGTCGACGGGCCCTGTCCGGTCGTCGTGTCGTTCTCCGGCGACACCGGGGGGAACGTGGCCGGCATGGAGCTCGACTTCACCCTCCCGGCAACGGAGGACGACGCGGGCGAGGAGGACTCCTTCGCGCCCCACCTGGTGCTCTTCGCCGGCACCCAGCTGTCCGCGTCACTGGTGCTCAAGTTCGCGGACGCGGACGGCAAACCCAAGGAGATGGCGTTCACCGCCTCCTACGAAGGCGGCGTCCTGGCCGGCGAATGGGCCTCCGAGGACGGGCTGTCTTGGGACGACGTCGCCAGGGCGCTGGGCACCGCCCCGGCCGACCTGCCGCCCGCCCTCGTCCCCGTCCTCAAGAAGATCTCCTTCGCCTACGCCTCGCGGAAGAAGGCCTTCGCCTTCTCGGCACGCACGGAGTTCGTCCAGCTCGCGTACGCCTCCTTACCCCACAGGGCGGGCACCGGGTCCGCCACCCCCGGCCCCCGCCTGCGCGCCGTCCTCCTGCAGGGCACGTACCAGGCGGGGCTCAGCACCCTGCCCACCGTCGGCGAGTACGTCCCACTCGACGGTGACCTCGTCTTCGCCGGGCTCCAGGCGTTCCACCTCTCCCACCCCGTCAAGCCCCGCAAGGTCAAGGCGCTCAACGAGCTCTGGGCCGAAGCCGGTGTCGACCTCGGTCTGCCGGTCCGTACCCTCACCGCCGGCGGATCACTGGCGCTCACCGGCACCCTCGCCGTCACCGAGAAGACCTACGGGCCGGTGTTCCCGCTCCGCCGCCGCCAGCCGGTCCCCGGCCCGACCCCGCCGCCGCGCCTGGGATCCGCCGCGTCCGGGCCGCCGCTCGACGACGAGGAGGACGTCCCCGCCCACGCGAGCATCCGGCTCGGCCTGGAGTTCGGGCCCCTGCGGATCGCCGAGATCGACCTGTCCTACGCCGACGGCCGGGCCCGTCTCACCCTCGGCGCCACCGTCGACGCCGGCGGCATTGAGCTCAGCGCCTCCGGGCTCGGCTTCTCCGCCGCCCTCTCCGACGGGGACTGGAGCTTCCGGCCCACCCTCGCGGGACTGGGTCTGACGTACGACCGGACGCCGGTCCGCATCGGCGGCGCGTTCCTCGTCAAGGACGCGGAGCCGCCCTACGACATGCTGTTCGCCGGCATGGCCGTGATCGAGGCGCGCGCGGTCTCCGTCAAGGTGCTCGGCGCCTACGCCCGCGCCTCCGACGGCGGCTACCCGTCCCTCTTCCTCTACGGCGTCCTGGGCGGGCGCAACGGGCTGGGCCCGCCCCCGTTCCAGATCCGGGGGATCGCCGCCGGGTTCGGCTACAACAGCTCCGTCCGTGTTCCCGCGCCGAGCGAGACCCCGTACTTCCCGTTCGTGGCGGAGCTCGCGAGCGGCGGTGGCGGCGAGCAGCGTCCGCCCCTCGAAGTCCTGGACGACCTGCTCGACGGCACGGGCGGGCGTCCTCCGTGGCTGAGTCCGGCCTCGGGGCAGATCTGGTTCGCGCTCGGACTGGACTTCACCGTCTTCCGGCTCATCGAGGGCCAGGTGCTGGCCCTGGTGGAGTTCGGCGAGGACTTCACCGTCGCGGTCCTGGGGCTGGCCACCGCCTCGTTCCCCGTCCGTGGCACCCCCGGGCCGACGTACGCCCGTGTGCAGCTGGCCATGCAGGCGCTCTACACCTCCTCCGACGGGATGCTGGCCCTGGCGGCCGAGCTCACGCCCGAGTCGTTCGTGCTCGACCCCGAGTGCCGGCTGACCGGCGGACTCGCGTACCGCACCTGGTTCAGCGGGCCGCACGAGGGCGACTTCGTCTTCTCCCTCGGCGGCTACCACCGCGACTTCGACCCGCCCGCCCACTACCCCGACGTGCCCCGGCTCGGCTTCACCTGGGGCATCTCCGACTGCGTCACCGTCCGCGGCGAGGCATACTGCGCCCTGACCCCGTCCGCGTTCATGGCGGGCGGCCGACTGGAGGTGGCGTTCCACTCGGGCATCGTCGACGCCTGGCTGGCCGCCCGCATGGACGCGCTGATCCAGTGGAAGCCGTTCTACTTCCGCTTCGGCATCGGCGTCCGCATCGGTTTCGCCGTCGACCTGTGGCTGTTCACCGTACGGGGAGAGGTCGGCGTCGACCTCGACCTGTGGGGCCCGCCCGTCGGCGGCATCGCCACCGTGCATCTGTGGTGCATCGACTTCGACGTGTCCTTCGGGCCCGACGCCGGCGGCAAGCCCTTGCCGGCGACCTGGAGCGAGTTCCAGGAACAGCTCCCCGCCCGCGATGAAATGCTGCGGATCACCCCGCTCACCGGCATCCTGCCCGAGGACGAAAGCGTCCGCGCCCGCCGCCGGAACGTCGGCGACGACCGCTGGGTGGTCTCCGCGGACGGCTTCTCCTTCGCCACCGCCACCGCGCTGCCCGCCTCGTCCGCCCACGTGGGATCGGCGAAGTACGACGGTGACAAGACGCTCGACATCCGGCCCATGGACGTCACAGCGCTGGCCTCCGAACACCGGCTGACGGTACGGCTCAACGGCGCCCCCTTCGAACCCGCCGAACACGACTGGCGGATCGCGCGCGTCACGTCCAACGTGCCCCAGGCGCTGTGGGGCACCGGCGAGCCCTCCCGGGCGGCGGACGAGCTCCTGCCGGGCCAGCTCACCGGCCTCACCCTCACCGTTCCGCCGCCCGAGGACGGACCTTCCCCGGGCGAGATGACCGACGTCTCCCTCGGACACGAGGACCTCGACCCCAGCGCCACCCTGCCGATCGGTCCCGGCGACCAGGCCACCGGGCCGGTGCCGCAACCCTGGCAGCCGGGCCGCCCGACCAGCGTCGGCGTCATCGCCGAGGGCATCGCCACGACCACCGCCCCCGCCCGGGACGCCCTCCACTCCACGCTCTCCGCGCTCGGCCTCGCGCCGCCGTCCCACGACAGCCTGGACGGCTTCGCCGGCCTCGCGAGCCGTACGTTCACCGCCGAACCCATGACGATCTGAACCGGGCGAGGGAATCCGCCATGACGCAGCCCACCGCTGCCGGGAACGACCCCCGGTTCAGCGTCCACTTCCACGACGACCACACCGCCACGCCCGCCGGGCTCTACCGGCTCACCCTCGAACACCAGGTGTCCGGCGCCGAGGTGGGATCCGACTCCCTCCCGCCCGTACAACAGGAATTCGAGATCCGGGCCCCGCAGTTCACCCTGGACGGTTCCTTCGTTCACGCCGTGCACCCGGCGCCCGGCGCGAGCGGTGCCTTCGAGTACGTCCTGCCGCACCTCACCCTCAACCGGCTGATCCTTCCGTGGGAGCGCACCCCCGACGCGGAGCAGCCGCGGGTGCCCTGGATGGCCCTGCTCCTCTTCGCGGAGGAGGAGCTGCCCGACGACCCCAAGGCCCAGGGACACGTCCGCACCCGGACGGTCCGCGAACTCCTCGGCAGCGCCCCGGGCGACGTCCTCGCCCCCGCTATCAGCCTCGGCGACGTCCCCCCGGAGCTGCACGACAGCGCCTGTGCCACCATCGACGTGCCCTCGGCCGTGTTCGCGACGGTCGTCCCGCGCCGCGCCGACCTGCCCTTCCTCTGCCATGTGCGCAAGGTCCGCGACCGGCAGGCCGCCCGCGTCCGGGGCCGTGCCGGAGAGGAACTGGAAGCCGGCGACTTCGCCGTGGTCGTCGCCAACCGGTTCCCGCGCACCGCCGGACGCTACACCGCGCACCTGGTCTCGCTGGAGGGCTTCGCCGGACTCCTGGACGGCAGCACGCCCACCCGGCCCACGGTCCGCGTGGTGTCCTTGCAGACCTGGTCCTTCGAGTCGTCACCCGATCCGACGCGCCACTTCGCCGCGCTGATCCGGAAGCTGGCCGAGGACCCCGCGGGGCTCGGCCTGCGCCTCCACCCCCAGCGGCCGGCGGCCATCGGAACGGATGCCGTCACCGACCGCCTCGCCCTCGGCTACGCACCGGTCGGCTACGGCCTCCCGTCCGGCGAGCACACCTTCGCCTGGTACCGCGGCCCCTTCGGCCCCGACGTGCCGCAGACCGTCCCCAAACCCGTGGACCACTACACCCACGCCGACGAGGCGCTGGTGTACCTCAGCGACACCGGCGTCTTCGACGTCAGCTACGCGACGGCCTTCACCCTGGGCCGGTCCCTCGCACTCTCCGACGCCGCCCTGGCCGCCGCGCTGACCGCCTTCCGCTCGCGGTCGCGCCGGGCGGCGGGGCGGGCGCTGATGCGCGCCCGTACCGGGGAAACCGTCGACATCACGGCGGGGGCGGCCAGGCACCCGGCCCGCGACCGCTTCCACCGGCTGATCGAGGACGGACTCGGCGACCGGCTGCACGCGGCCGCCACCGCGCCCCCGGGCACCCGCGCCGCGCCGCCGCCCCGCCCGCAGACCGGCGGGGTGCCACGGCCGCCGTCCGTCAAGGACCTGCGGCGGCGCTTGAGCGGCGGCGGAACGGCGGTCCGGGGCCTGCTGGGGAGCACACTGGCCGAGCACGTCGGCCCGCTGGCGACCGCGGTCGATCAGGTCGCCCTGCTGGCGGCGACCCCGCTGCACCACCTCGTCCCCGACGCCCGCATGCTGCCGCCCGAGAGCCTGCGCTTCTTCCACGTCGACCCCCAGTGGTGTGAGGCACTGCGCGACGGAGTGCTCAGCACGGGGCTCGCCACCTCGCTCGACGCAGCCGTCAACGCCCTCGTGCAGGAGACGCTTTCGCCGCCCCGGAAACTGTCCGGGCTGCTGATGCGCTCCACGCTCGTCCGCGGCTGGCCCGACGTCGTCGTCGAGCCCTTCGCCGGGGCCGCCGGCAAGGCGGAGCTGATGGACATCGTCCACCGGACCGTCATCGGGTCCGACCTCCTGCTGTGCCTGTTCGACGGCGTCCCCGACGAGGTGGTGTTCCGCGAGCCCCACGAAGGCATCCACTTCGGCGTCGACGAGGACGACCACATCGGCCTGCGCCGGCTGACCTTCCCCGTGGGCGCGAATCTCGGGGTGTCCTTCCCGCCCGCGGGGCAGGAGGGTATGCGCCGCTTCCTGCGCCCCGCGGCCCAGGGCGGCGACAAGGAGATCCTCGATCTCGCCGCCGGCCCCGACTCCCTCGTCCCGGCCATGGCGGCGGTCCTGCGGGAGGCCGGGCAACTGGAGCAGGACGAGGAGCTCTCCCCGGGCGCGCTCGCCGTCGAGCTCGTCAACGCCCCGCAGCGCATCGCCTTCACCCCGGAAGAGTCCGGCCAGAGTCGAGGACCAGCATGACGAGCCCCCAGCCTCAGTCCCAGCCCCACTCCTCATCGCCCTTGATCGTTCCCGTGCAGGTCGACGCGCTGCTCGTCAACCAGCGCGTCCGGGACAACGAGCCGTTCCGCTACTGGTACCCGGACTTCGAGGAGCTCGACAAGCGGAAGTCACCCGAGCCCGACCCTTTCCAGGGCTCCGTGTCCGTCAAACGGGACAAGGGGATCCACCTGCAGTGGCTGCTGCCCGACGCACTGCGGCGCGGCCGTCAGGACGGGCCCGCCGGGCGGGTGGAGTTCCCCTTCGTGCCCAACCGCTGGCTCGTCGTCCGCTACAGCAGGCCCGCGGACCGGCCCGACGCGACCCCCGCCGCGACCGGCTGGATCGTCGACAGCGACTTCCTCGACCACGGCGAAGGCACCACGCCGTTCCTCGACCCCTGGGCGGACGGCCTCGAACCGACCTGGATCGGCCGGACCCACGACCTCGCCGAGGGAGCGTGGACGGAGCCGGAAGGCCGCCGGCCGTTCCTCACCGCGGTCGGGCCGGGGCTGCCGACGTTCGCGACCTTCCAGCCGTACAACGAGGACGTCTTCTCCCTCCACGACCGGCTCACCGGCCTGGACGGCCCGACCCTGCTCAGCTACCTGGTGATCGGCTGGTACTCGGACCCGGCCTGGGACATCCTGGCGACCGTGCCCGGCGGTGACGTCCGGGCCCTGCTGGACTCCCTGCGGTGGGCCACCACCGACAACGCGTTCCACCCCACGCGCTCCCTCTACGCGGGCAGCGTGCTCCACCTCCTCTGGGACCCCGACCCCCAGGCCGCCCCGCCCGGGTCGGACAAGCCCGGCACCAACGACCGCGTCGACGTCGCCGTCGGGCACATCGTCACCGACGCCCAGACCGCCCTGCCCACCGGCCCCTCGGACGACCCCGAGGCCGCCCTGCTGTGGGAGGCGTTCACCTACGACCTGCTGGACGTCCTCGACGACGAGGGCGAGACCGCGCTCGACCAGGCCCTGCGCCGGACGTGGTTCGGCGCGGAGCCGGGCGGCTACACCTGGCGCATCGTGGACGCCCCCGTGCCCGGTGGCGACGCCGCCCGGCCCGCGCCGGCGCCGGAGGAGGCCGCCCGGGAACGCCAGTGGCTGGCCGGGCTCAACGAGGCCCAGGCCACACACGACGCGACCACCCGCGAACTCGCCCACTTCCAGCGGCGACTGTACGGCCTGTGGTGGCTGAGCGGCCGTACGAACCGGCCGGACGGCTGGGACGCCCTGTACCGGGCCCAGGTGGACCCGGGCGGGGCGAACACAGTCGCCCGGCACGTCCGGGACCGGCTCACCTCGCTCTTCGGCGAGGGCGGCCTCCGGTCACGCATCCCGTGGGGCGACACCGCCGAGGAGCTCGCCGCCGCCGTCGGGGCCTACGCGGCCGAGCACGGTCTCGCACCAGGGCGGGAGCTCCAGCGGTGCGCCGAGCCCGCGTTCCACAGCACCCCCGACCCGTCGGTCATCGTCCGCGGGGCACGGCTGGACCGGCCGCTCACCGATGAGAGCGACCTGGCCTGCCGCACCTCAGCCGAGGCCGTCACAGAGATCCGCATCGGCGGCGGGATGATCCCGGCCCCGGCCGCCCCGCCCGTCCCCGAGCTCACCGGCCTGCCCGAACGCACCGCCCTGGACACGCTCCTCGGCGAGTTCTTCCTCCTCGACCGGGCCGCCGCCGCACCGGGCGGCACGGAAGGCGAGACCGCCCTGGACGACGCGCTCGCCGCCCCGGAGGCCAACGTCACGGGCACGCTCGCCCGCTGGACGCGCGCATGGCGCCAACCCTGGTCGCCGCTGCACCTCATCTGGAAGACGAACTGCTACCCGACCCCCTACCACAGCGACGGTACGGACCACTGGCGGTTCGACGGCACCCGCTACCGCTGGCAGCCCGACAGCCCCGTAGGAGACACCGGCACCCTCACCGGACGCGCCCTGCTCAACCCCCTGCCGGACTTCAACGACCGCGCCCGCCTCGCCCAGCACGCCGCCACCCACCCCGGCGGCCCGGTCGAGAAGCTGCTCACCCTGCGCGGCCAGGCCCAGGACTGGGACCGGCTCTCCCAGCGCATCGACGGCGTCAACGGCTGGCTGTCCCAGCAGTCCTCGTCGACGAACCTCATGCCGGGCGAGACGCTCGGGGAACTGGTCGACAACACCACCTCGCGCGTCTCGCTGAGCGACGTCCCCGACCCCGGCCCGGCCTCCGCCCCCGCCGAGCGGCGGTACCAGCCCGTCAGGGCCGCCCAGCTCGCCTTCGAACAGCTGCACGTCATCGACCGGTTCGGCCGGTCCCTCACGGTCATCAGCCCCGACAACGTGCAGCAGTACCGGCCCGGACGCGCGGACAGCGTCACCCCGGGCATCCCGGTCGTCCCCGAGAACGCCTACCGCTTCATCGAGCTGCCCCCACGCCTGCTCCAGCCGGCACGCCTGCGCTTCGACTTCGTCTCCGCCGCCGACGACCACCGGCGGATCGACGTCGACGCGGGGCCGCGCGAGGCGGCGGGACAGACCCCGGTCTGCGGGTGGCTGCTGGCCAACCACCTCTCGCGCTCGCTGCTCGTCCACGCACCGGACGGCCGGGGCCTCGGCGAGATCCGTACGGTCCTGGACACCGCGCACCAGCCGTTCGCCGCCTGGCACGCCCTGCCCGACTCGCCCTACCCCGACCCCGACCCCGCCACCGAATCCGGCCGGGCCTTCGCCGCGGACCTGCCCCACCTGCACGGCTTCGTCACCGGCCTCCTGGCGGGCGGGGCCGCCGCCTACGCCGAGTTCCTCGACGCGCTCGACAACAGCATGTCGACCACCGCGCCCGGCGAGGACGACAACAGCCTGGCCGCCCTCGTCGGCCGCCCCATGGCGCTGCTCCGGGCCCGACTGAAGTGCGAGCTCGACGGGCCCGCGATGACGTCGCCGGCCTGGCACGACGTGGTCGACCCGGAGCTCCCTGAACCGGAGTTCACCGAGTACCTCTGGAACGTCCGGCTCGGGGCCGGAAAGATGCTCAGCGACGGGCTCGCCGGGTTCTATCTCGGCACCGACTACAGCCGTCTGCACGCCGTGCCCGAGCCCGAACCCGAAGCCGGGGCCGCACTGTCGGGGTACGTCGTCCCCATCGACGGCCAGGAGATCGCGGTCCCCGCGAAGCCGGCGACGTCACCGGTCGCCCGGGACCAGGACGAGACCGCGGCGTGGGTGACCCTCCTCACCGACCCCTGGGCCGCCGTCCACGCCGTCACCGACATCCTCCCCGTGAACCGGCTGCTGCTCCCGCCGACCTGGGTGCGCGAGCCACTGGCCCGTATGAAGCTGTCGTTCAGGGCGGGCCCGCTGCTCGCCGGAACCCGGGCGGTCACCGAGGACCAGGACACCGCTCCCACCGAGCACGTCGTCATGCCGGGCCCGTCCGGCTGGCGCGGCACATGGGCGTGGGCGGAACCCACAGCGGGCACCCGGCTGACCGCGGCCGGTCCCGAGGGCTGGACCGCCTACCCGCTCACCGCGCCGGATCCGGCCCTCGCCCTCACGGACACCACGCCTGTCGCCCGGACCGGGTTCCTCCAGCTCACGGACGCGCTGGGCGAGGCCGGCCGGCGACACCCCGCACAGGGCCACAGCCGGCCGCAGGACCAGAAGAAGGACCAGGAACCCGGGAGCACCTCATGACCACCGCGCTCTCCTACACCGTGCACACCACCCCCGCGCCGCTGCGGGTCAGTACGGACACGGCCACCGGCGAGGCCACGCTACGGATCACCGTGGCCAACCCCGGTGCGGATTCCGTCACCTGCGACACCATCACCGTGAGCCTGCCGACCGGTCAGGGGACCGGCGCGCTGACGGACGCACCGGAGACGATCCGCGCGACGACGGACGATCCCGCCGGCTGGCTGGCCGAGCACCAGGGTGGCGGCGTGTTCGCCGTACGCCCGGTCTCGGCCGGTACGGAGCTCAAGCCCGGCGGGCAGTTCGTGATCACTCTGGACGGCCTGGTCGTCAACCGGACGCTCGGCACCGTCGTGCTCGACATCGGTGAGACGGCGGCGCCGGGCCGGGCGAGCGGCTCCGGCGCCACCCGCAGCAAGCTCCTCGCCAAGGCGAGCCCGACCGCCATGCTGGAGGACTTCGCCCCGGACCGGGTCGAGGTCCCCAGGGGCGAGACGGTGACCCTGACCTGGAAGTGCGAGGTCGGGCCCGAGTACGAGCTCTTCTACGCTGACAACCAGCGCGAACTGGTCAACGGATGCATCGACGCCCACGGCAACGGCAGCTGGACGTCGGATCCCCTCCACCGCGCCACGGCGTTCATGCTGCTGGGCTCGACCGTGCAGGCCGGGACGCCGGTCACCTACGGGCTGACCACGGCCGTGACGGTCGACGTGCCGGACCTGGAGGTCGGCGACATCGACGTCAACGGCACCGTCAGCCTCTTCGGACAGGCCTGCGAGGTCGCGGGAGGCACCGAGGCCGAGCCGAAGACATACGAAGCGGTCACCGATGGCGTGCTCACCGGCTACGTCAAGACCACCCAGGACGGGGCACCGGCGTACCTCAGGGTCTTCGTCACACCCCCGGGCCTGCGGCGGCAGCAGTTCGCCGCCCAGTCCTGGGACGCCCGCGGCGGCGCCGACAACCAGGAGGCGAGCCTGTTCGTGCCCGTGCCCCGGGGCTCGGTGGCGAGGGTGGTCCAGAAGGGCGACGCCGGGTTCACCGCGTCCTTGACCTGGTTCCCCTTCGGTGCGGGGGAGTTGAAGGAGCTCGACCCGGCGGCCGGAGCCCGCAGCGGCGCCGCCCCGGGGATCACCGATCCGGCCCACCTCAGCGAGGAGCCCCAGCGATGAACGAGACCACTACCGACCTCACACCCACCGGGATCGATGCCGCGTTCAGCGTCCCGGAAATCGGTGGTGAACCGGCTGCCGTCTACATGATCCGGGGCGGCTGGGCGGTCCGGCACGATGCCGGGTCGGTCGCGCCGCCACGGCAGGGCAAGCCGCTGACCGAGCTGTGGCCGAAGCTGCCCTACGAATACCTCCGCGGCATCGACGCCGCGTGCGGGACCGGCACCCGGTACGTGTACTTCTTCAAGGGTGCCAACTGCGTGAAGTTCGACGTGGAAGGCGCCGAGCCGGTGGGGGGCTCCGCTCCGATCGGCAACAAGTTCCCCGGGCTGGGCAAGGACGCGCCCGATTTCGTCGAAGGCATCGACGCCGGATGTCCGGCCTTCGACGGCACGCTCCACCTCTTCCGGGGCGACCGGTGGGTCAACTACGACGCCGACACCGACGAGGTGCTGGAACAGGGGAGCATCGCCGAGCACTGGCACAACCCCGCCCACCCCGGCTCCGAGGTCTACGGCGGCGTGGCGGCGGCGTTCAGCCACCCCGCCACCAAGAACGGCTACCTGGTCACCCCCGACGGGAAGCGCTACGCCGACTGCGACACGGACCGGCACTACGTCACCTCCGCCGGGAAGGTACTGCGGGACCGGTGGCCGTACCGCACGTTCTTGAGCGTCCTCGACGGGGACGGCGGGAAGCTGTGGGTCTTCGACGCGGACACCGGGCAAGCCCTCAGGCAGACCCAGGTCGGGAACGATTCAGGCGGTGTCGTGATCTCCCCCGACGGCTTCCGCGCGCTGGTGACCGTCAAGGGCACCGGCGGGGGCGAGGGAAACCTGGCCCTCTTCGACATCACGGCCGAGAATCTCCGCACGGTGACGGCGGGGGTGTGGCCGAACCGGGTGACAGCCCTGCCCGACGGCTCCGCCGCCTATGTCACCAATCCCTTGGACGAGCACGTGCACGCCATCGACCTCGCCACCGGCGCCAAGGTCCGTATCGATGTCGGTCGGCGGCCTGACGGCATCGCGGCCTCACCCGCAGGCGACTGTGTCTATGTCGGCACCGACGAGATGCCCTGCGTGGCGGTCGTGGACACGGCGACGCACGGCGTGACCCGGCGCATGGGTGGCAACGGCACCGCGTCGTGCCTGGCGGTCACCCCCGACGGGGCCGTCCTGGGGTTCGGTGACAGCCCCGTCAACATGGTCGCGGTCGTCAGGACCACGAGCAGCGGTGAACCTCCGCTCGTCCCGGTCGGGCAGTCCGCGGAGCAGCTCGCGGCGTCGCCGGACTCCCGGTATCTGTTCGTCGCCAACCGCGGTGCCGAGGTGAAGGTGATCGACGTCGCCGCCGCCATCGAGGTGAAGCCGCCCATCCGGGTGCGGGACCGCACGAACGCGGTCGCGGTGTCGCGGGACGGGCAGTACGTCTACGTCACCTGTGAGCGGGCCGACTCCGTGCACAAGGTGCCGGTGTCCGGTGGCGACCCGGTCGCGGAGTTCCCGCTGGGGCAGGCCCTGGGCAACAACGCGTACCTCGCCGTCGGCCCGGCGTGGGGCTGACAGCACGGAAGGGAGAAGCGCCGTGGCGGTACGACGCCCCGACGAGAGCGACTGTGTGCTCACCTACTACGTGGAGACCCATCCGGCGCCCGTCCAGGTCTCAGAGGAGGGCACACCGGCCAAGGCGACCCTCGACATCGCGGTCGCCAACCCCTTGCGCGGCGCGGTCCATCCGGAGGAGGTCCGCTTCACGTTCCCCGTGGGGACCGGACCCGGTGATCTGACGGCCAACCCGGGCAGTGCTGAGCCGCAGGTGAGCGACGCCAGGAAGTGGCGTTTCGAGCCCGACCCGGACGTTCCCGGAACATTCGTTCTGACCCCGAAGCGCTCCAACGCGCCCATTCCGCCCGGGGACGAGGTGGAGCTGACGATCGCCAACATCGAGGTCAACCGGGCGGTCGGCACGAGCAGCCTGCTCGTCACCGAGCGCATCGTGGGCGCTGATGAGCCCCACTCCGAGGAGTGGCCACTGGCGAAGGTGCCGGCCGGGTTCACCGTCGGCGACTTCAGGCCCGATCGCATCCTCGTCCAGAGCGGGAACTCGGTCGAGCTGCGGTGGCGGGGCGAGTCGAGGGACGGCGCCACGTACATGATGCTGCACGGCGGCGAGCCCGAGAACGTCACCGGCATGCGCTCCTGGCCGTCCCCGAAGCTGCACCGTGACTCCACGTTCGCTCTCGTGGTGACGGTGGAGTCCAGGGACTCCGACGCCAAGGCCGTGTACGCGATGACGACCACCGTCACGGTGGGCCGCCCGGACCTGGTCCTCAACGACCTCACCGTGGGGGGCCACGGCACGCTCACCACCGAACCGGTGGAGTTCACCCTCGGGGAGGGGGAGTTCGCGCGTGCGTTCACCGCCGAGACCGACGGCTTCCTCGTGGGGTACGTCCGCGCCGACACGGACGTACCGGAGAGCGAGGACCCTGCTCCGACACTGAGCGTCACGGTCACCACCGCCGGCGTCGACCGCAGGACGGGCGTCCAGTCCCGCAAGGCCGAACGCGCCCCCGACGACCCGGGCAGCCGCCTCGCCGCCGTCGTCCCCAAGGGCTCCACGGTCTCCGTAACCCGCGCGGGCACCACCCCGAGCATGCACCGGCTGTCCTGGCAGCCCTTCGGCACCGGCGAATTGAGGGAGGGTGCCTGAGCCCGCCCGCGGATCCAGGCGTCCCGTCTCATTAGATCTTGCAGAGGCGGTCGCAGGCGCTGGCTCAGCGTGGGCCGCCAGTCGATTCTCCCCAGCGTTCGTTGGATGCCCAAATGTCCTGGCCAAGGGCTCGTCAGGGACAGCGCGAGGAGATGACTCGCGTCTCTTCTCTCCAGGCTCCCCAGGGCCGATTACACCCGATCCTTTATCGATGCGAGAGCAGCATGAAGGAGGGCTGTTCAAAGCGTGAGAAGTCTAGAGCCAGTCGCGCCGCTTGAAGATGAAGTACAAACTGGTGCAGACAACCGCCATCAGGGCGATCGCGCTGTACCGGCTTCAGGTCCGCTAACAGAGCGTGGCTATGAGCTCGTGTCCGATGCGGTTGCATCTGCGTATCCGCACAGGGGTGCTGTCTGGTGAAGCTTCGTCTCAGGCGGGTGAGCACTGGGCCTGGCGAGGCGATATCCAACGCACTGCCACAGCCTGCCAAGTCTCGCTAGTCGTATCCTGGTTAGGCGTAGGAATGCGGCGGTGCTTGTCCCATGAGGTTGTGTGAGGTGAGCGCCCCGGCGGTCTGTACGTAGGTAGCTTCACGCCATCTTCACAAGGTCGAAGCCCCTCCTGGAAACAAACCTGCCCCCGCCCGGCGTTGGTGATCTCCGAGCCGAGGAGGGGAAGGTGTCGGGCCTGAAGCTTTTCCACACGACGAATAGCGGCGTGACCGAGGTCGTGCCGCGTCTTGCTGAGGTCGAGGCGGACGTGCAGGACCTCGTCGAGGCGCACATGGAGACGATGCTCGGCGTGCGCTTCCTGGCGAGTGAGTACAGCACCGGCCCTGTGCACGGTGGGCGGATCGACTCGCTGGGCCTTGATGAGAACGGCGCTCCGGTGATCGTCGAGTACAAGCGCGGCACCGACGCCGGCGTGATCAACCAGGGCCTCTTCTACTTGTCGTGGCTGATGGACCACAAGGCCGAGTTCGGGCACCTGGTGCGCCACCGGCTCGGGTCAGCGGTCGCGGCCCAGGTGCTGTGGAGCGCACCGAGGCTGATCTGTGTCGCTGGCGACTTCACCCGCTACGACGTACACGCCATCCGCGAGCACCGGCGCAGCATCGACCTGGTCCGCTACCGCTTCTTCGGCGCCGACCACTTCGGCCTGGAGACCGTCGCCTCCGTCGCCGCCCAGACGGCGGCGCCGCGCACCCGCCAGGCGCGTGAGACCGCGGCACCTGGTGTCCGTGCGGCCGAGAGCGCGATGGAGGAGCTGTACGCCGAGGTGGACCAGGTTCTGCTGGGGCTCGGTGATGACATCACCAAGGTCCAGCGCAAGACCTACCGCGCGTACCAGCGCCTGCGGAACTTCGCCTGCGTCTGCCCGCCGCAGAAGAACAAGCTGCTCGTCTACCTCAAGGTCAACCCCAAGGAAGTCGACCTCGTCCCCGGATTCACCCGGGACGTCACGGCGCTCGGCCACCACGGGACCGGCGACCTGGAAGTGCAGCTGCGCACGGACCGCGACCTGGAGCGTGCCCAGGACCTGTTCCGGCTCAGCTACACCGCGGCGTAGGCACCGGCGTGTGCTTGGTCTATGCCCGGGCGACGGCGTATGGAGTTGTCGGTTTGGTCTCGTTACGGCCTCTCGACGCGGCGGTCGTGGACTGGCGGTGGATTTCCCATGGTGCGGTGGATCCCCGGTTTCGCTAAGGCGTGTCCGACGGAACGCGTGACCGAGCCGCGCTGGTGCCGTTCCGGTCGGCGTGAACGCCTGCCGGACAGTCCCTAGACCGACCAGCATGCAGCTCCCATGCCACCCGAATAAGTTGGGCACCACATCGCTACCCACGGAGCTCCGCCGCGCCTAGGGGCAGCAGCATCCGGAGGTGCGGCTCGGCGAACGCGGCTATCGCGTGCCCCCCTAGGAGCGTGTCCCAGTAACCGGCAACTGACCGGGTGATAGTGGTGCCGAGGTCGGTTGCCGTCGCCCGACCTGCACGCTGCCGGGGTGGCCGGGTCTTGCCGGTCCGGGAAGCGGCCCGAGGGGCCGGTGGTCCGGGCCGGTCAGGCGATCGCGGCGGCGAGTCCGGCGGTTCCGACGTGTCGGAAGATCTTCCGGAAGTTGTGGCAGGCGGTCAGAAGACGCCACTCTCCTCGGGCGCCGACCGCGCCGCGCAGGAGGAGCCGGCGGCCGTTCTGGCAGGTCATGATCTGCCCGAAGACGGGTTCGACGATGGCCTTGCGGCGGCTGTAGGCCTTCCGGCCGGGCTTGGTCCGCAGCTTGCGGGCCATGCGCTCCTTGAGGGTGGCGTCCTTGGGGATGCATCCGCGGGGTGCGGGCGGGACCTGCTCGTCGTGCCCGAGCCGGCCGGTGGCCATGAACGTGTCGGTGCCGCAGGTCACTCGGCGACCCCTAGTGGCTTCGAGGTTGGTCTCGGAGCAGTATCCGGCGTCGACGAGGGCCTGTTCGGGGTGGATGCCGGTGTTCTGGTGGGACTGGTCGAGCATTGGGGTGTAGTTCAATGCGTCGGAGGCGTTGGTCGTCACGTCGGCGGCGGTGATCACCTGATGGTGCTCGTCGACGACGGCTTGGGCGTTGTAGGCCTGGATATAGGCGCCGTCGCTGTTCTTCATGATCCGCGAGTCGGGGTCGGTGAAGTTGGCCTGGGCCTTCGGCTTCGGGCGGGCCGTCGTGGCGGCCTTCTCGCCGGCGTCGGTGACGGCCTGCTCGTCGCTGCTGCCTGCACGTGCCTGGCGGCGGCGTTCCTTGTCCTCGGCATGGCGGCGGGCCTTGTCGGCGGCCTCGGCCTCGATCTGAGCGCGGGCGGCCTGCAACCTGGCGAGGCGCTTCTCGCGGCGGTCCAGTTCGGCGGGCAGGTCGGTGTCCTTGCCGTCGACGCCGAAGTGCTCGTCCTCGGCCGTATCGGTGGCCTCGGCGTCGGCCAGCAGGGACCTTGCCTTGGCCTCCCACTCGGCGATCTCGGCCTCGATCCGTTCCTCCTTGTCGACCAGCCGCCCGTAGCTCATGGCCTTGTGCTTGGAGGCGTTGGCTTCCAGTTTCGTGCCGTCCAGGGCGACGCGGCCCATCTTGACCATGCCGAGTTTCTGCGCGAGGTGCAGGGACCGGAGGAACAGGTCGGCGAGGGCGTCGAGGTGGCGGCGGCGGAACCGGGCGATCGAGCGGAAGTCGGGGGCCTGGTCGGCGGCCAGGAACCGGAAGGCGACGTCGTCGACGCACTTGCGCTGGATCGCCCGGGAGGAGCGGACGCCGGTGGGGTAGCCGTAGATCAGCAGGCGGACCATCAGGCGCGGGTGGTAGGGCGGGTAGCCGCGCTTTTCGGTGTAGCCGGCCAGGATCGGCGAGAGGTCGAGAGACTGGTCGACCAGGTCGGCGATGAACCGGGCCAGCTGGTCTTCGGGCAGCCAGTCGTCCAGCAACGGCGGTAGCAGCAGGACCTGGTACGGGTCGAACGCCCTGAACCGCTTGTCCACCGCCGCCGCACGCGCCTGTGGCCGCTTCTTCTCGACCGGCTCGGCCTCGAACAGGCCCTCCCCATCACGCATACCGGGATTATTTCGCATGAATGATCACACAACGGAGGCGGGTTGCCGGTTGCGACCCTACTTCAGTCTTCCTTGCCCCTACGTTTACCGGCTTCGAGATCGGTCAGTGGGCTTGCCGGGGTGTCTGGGAGCGGAAGCTGTGGCCGAGTTCAGGGCCCAGTCCGTAGTAGTGACGGAAGTTGTAGATCAGCGGGCTCCACGTGGCCGGGTCGACGTGCTGGGAGCCGGGGACGACGATACGCGGATCGGCGTGGACCTTGAGCACGTGGGCTTCGACGATGAGGAACGCCCCGGAGGCGTCGGGTTGGACCCGGGCTGCGCGTGCCTCCAGCTGGATAGGACATTCGGCGGCCCTGGGCGGCCGGACCAGCTCGGAGGGTTCAGGTCGCAGGCCGGCTGCGGCGAACTTGTCCGGCTCGAAACGGAAGGTGTCGCGCTTGTCCACGGGTACCGGGGTGCGTCCGGTCAGCGGCGCCAGCCGCTCCACCGCCGGCCACTGGGCAGGCTCAGGGAGGTTCACCACGAGATCGGGTCGGCTGCGGAGATTGTGCGCGGTCTGTCCCCCGGGGCCCAGACCGAGGACGATGACGTGGCCGAGTGCCCAGGCCGAGGACATCGGCGCGAGGTTGAAGGAGCCGTTCTCGTTCTCTGTCGAGAGCAGTACGACCGGCGTGCCGAAGTACAGGATGCTCGGCTCGAGGGTCACATGGGCGGCCGACGTGTTGCCGGGCGTGGTGCTGCGTGTAGCGGTGTCCATGGGAGTCGACCGTAGGGTGAAGACACTTCGGCCCTCACCGAAGGATCGCTGGTGGATGATGGACGGTGATGAGAAACCATGACGCGCACCTGGAGGGCCCGGACCTCGCCGCTCTGGCCGGACTCCTGGCGGACGGCACCCGCGCAAGCTTCTGCCTGGCCCTCCTGGACGGCCGGGCATGGACCGCGACCGAGTTGGCGCGCCATGCCGGGGTGGCCGCCTCGACGGCCACCGAGCACCTGAACCTCCTGGTCGGCGGAGGACTGCTCGCCCAGGAGCGTCAGGGTCGCCATCGCTACGTGCGCCTCGCCGATCCCGAGACGGCCCAACTGATCGAGGCCCTTGCCTCCATGGCGCCTCGTCGCGTCAATCCGCCCCGTTCACTGCCCGCCGTCAACCGGAGCCGGGCGCTGGCCCGCGCCCGCACGTGCTACGACCACCTCGCGGGTGCCCTCGGGGTCGCGATCACCGAGGCGATGACCGACCGGGGGCTGCTGGACTGGGAGCAGGGGCTGACGCTCACCGGCAACGGGATCGCCTGGCTGGCCGGTCTCGGCATCGCGCTACCGCCCGCCACACGGCGTCCGCCCGTCCGCGCGTGCCTGGACTGGACCGAACGCCGCCCCCACTTGGCCGGTGCCGTCGGTGCCGCCCTGTGCCGCCACGCCTTCGACTCCGGCTGGATCACTCGGATCGGCACCGGCCGCGCCGTCGATCTCACCGAGATCGGCCGGCGTACGCTTCAGGACCACCTCGGCCTGTCCGACGAGACGGGCACTCCCGTCAGCTGAACACCGATCCCGCCCGGTCAGACGCTGCCGCTACCCGCGCCTCACCGCGCCGCACCCTTCTGTGTTACTGAGACACGCTCCTAGCGGACCAGGCCGAGGATGCCCACTCGGTCTTTCAGGCGACGGTGGTGGATGCCCGTACTGACCAGGCGCAGTGGCTCGCCGACCGCGTTCGCGGCGCCGTCCTCGGCCGTACGGGCAGTGGCCAGTGGGCCAATCCCATCCCATTCCCATCGCGCGAGGTGTGGGCGCGCGAACTTCTGGCCGATGAAGGCACCGGCCCGTCGTCAGCCGACGACGGCGTGGTGACCTGCGTCCAGCAGTACGGGCTGGGCGCCAGCAGGTGGGGCGTGGTGTCAGTTGCCGGTCTGGTAGATCGGGAAGATGGTTCCCTCGATGGAGGAGCCGTCCTGGAAGGTGTCGCTGGCGCGCCAGGTGTAGCGGTAGAGGTTCAGTTCGCTGGTGGGGACCTCGATGGAAAACTTGCCGCTGGTCACCGAGAATTCGGTGTATGACTTGGTGGCGCGGGTGGAGCCGGAGGCGGCGTTGTTCCACTGGTCGGTGGCGGCGTCGTAGCGTTTGAGGGTGCTGACGATGTCGAGGTCGACCTTGGTGGCCACTTCCGGTAGTCCGGCTATGCCGCGGATCTCGGCGTAGACCTCGGCGCTGATCGTGGTCCTGGCCGGGTCCTTCGTGGCGGTGGTGGTGAGGGTGGCGTGACCTCGGATGCTGTGCTGGATCGGGGTGGCCCGGCCTGTGCCCTGCCCGGCCTGCTCGCCGGAGGCGGGGTCGCGGACCGTGCCCGGCCGGTACCCGTCGAGGGACGGGGGCACGAACAGCACGCGCAGCCCCTTGGTGCCCGCCCGGGAGATGATGGGGCCGTCGGGCTTGTTCTGCTCATCGGCGCGGAACGCCCAGTCCACGGCGTAGTCGACCAGGGCGTCACGCGGCACGGTGTAGGTCAGGGTGCATGCCACCACCGGATCGGTGCTCTCGGCGACGTGGACGCGGTCCTCGGCCTTCGCGCGGGAGATGACCCCGAAGTTGCCATTGATGTCCCGGGCCAGCAGGTTGATCCAGCCTCCCGCCTGGTACGGAGCAGTCCGGTTCCACACGCCGTTGCCGTCACGCTTGATGCCGACGCCACGGACGCGGGCGGTGACGGTGACGTCCGTGGTGCCGGACACCGGCGTGATGTCGACGATCAGCTGGGCATCAGCCCGCCAGCCGTCCAACCTGCCCGAGCTGCCCATATGGCCCCAGCCCGCCCGGGCCCGGTCGGCGGCCGGATCGAGCAGGCGGGTGACACCGTTCGCCGGAGCCTCGGCCGGCTCGATCTGCGCGTCCGCCGCGCTGCCCGGCTCGCAGAACTCGTACTGCCCCCGCGTGACCCACAGGCCGCTGTCACGGAGCCACGTCTCATAGTCTGCCAAGTCCTGCCGGTAGACATCCACGGCCTTGGAGTAGGCCTCCATGTCCTGCCGGTACTGGGCCATGGCCGCCTCGTAGGGCTCCATGGCCTTGCGGTTGGCCTCCTCGGCCTGTGCGGTCATCGTCTCCAGGTACTGCTGCTGGGACGCTGCCTCGGTGTAGGTGGGCACCAAGTCGGTCAGACCGGCTGCCTGGAACTGCTTCGCCGAGTACCGCTTCGGGCCGGCCTTGCGTGAGATCCCGTAGTAATACGTCGACCAGCGGCCGTAATGCCAGGCACCGAATTGGCTCCCGATCATCCCTATGTTGGGTCCGCGGCCCGCGCGGATGGCGGTGTAATCCTCCTCCGCGATGCACTCCGGGAGCGTCCCCTTCGCGACCAGATACGTGCGGAATTCCTCGAAGGTGTGCGTCTTCGCGTACTCGGAGGCGTCCGACAAGGCCGCCTTCAAAGATGCGTCGTCATAGCCCTCCCAGCTCGGCCCGTTCTTCTTCGGCGGCACCAGACGCACGATGAAGCGTTTCATCACTGTGTACTGATCCGGCGCGGGCGCCCACTCCATCGTGTACTCCCCGGTCGCCTCCTCCGGGGCCGGCACGACCTGCTCGGTGGGCTTGACCGGCTTGACCGGCTCAGTCGGCGCGGCCGGCTTGGTCCGGGGATCAATCGCCATACGACATCGCTCCTCGTACATCCAGAAGGACTGTGCGTGTCCAGCCAACCAGCGTGGTGATCACCACACGAGAGGGCCTTCCGGCCAAAATCCACGGACGTCCCCATCCTCACAGCGTCGCTCCGCGTCGCCGTACTGAAGCAATGCGCCCACATGAAAGCAGCCTTGGTCGTTGGGGCTGTGAGGAGCGGGCGCGATCGGCGCGGCCGGCAAAGCGACAGAACCTATGGGCTCAGCCGCCCACGGCCTTCGCCAACCCGTCGGCCCCGGCGCCACACGGCACCGGAGCCAGGATTTCTGGACGGGGATCAGCGGCGGTACATCACGTACCGCTTGCCGTCATGAGAGGCGGCGGCCGGTTCGTCCATCAGTTAGATGGGCTTGGCGCCGCCGACATGATGGGTGCCGGTCCAGGTGTTGTCGCTGTGGGTCGCCGCCTTGAGCTTGCCGCTCAGGCCACGGTGGAAGGCCCACAGCCTCCCGCTATGGAAGGCGAGGGCTAGGTTCCGTCTGGCGGGTCAGGCACGAAGCCATAGGCGTGTGGCCGCAACGGTTACAGTGCCGTAGAAGACATAGGCCCGCTTGTCGAACCTCGTGGCAACCGCCCGGTTGATCTTCAACTTTCCGATCAGCCGCTCCACTTCGTTCCTGCGAACGTAGCGGGCCTTCTCGAAGCTGGTGGGCCGGCCGCCTCGGCTTCCACGGTGCAAGCGATTGGCCTGCTGATTCCTCGGCTCAGGCAGTGCTCGATTCGCGGGGCCCGGCCGAACGGGGTGCCGGCCGGGCGGTGGGGTCATCGGGGGACGCGCTGCGGGGAGGATGCCGGAAGACCGGCGACGCGGGGCGCGCGGGGTGGCCCGACCCGGGCGGCTGCAGGCGCGCGGGGCACGTGCGGGCGACTCGGTGGCGCTGGGGGTGCGACGGCGCGCTGCCAACGGGCCCGGACGGCGGTCAGCTCGGCAAGGGCACGGCGGCTACCGGTGATGAGCTGGTGGGGACTGTTGGCCGGGTCGTCGGCGAACGCCTGGATCCGCAGGGCGGCGAGGTGCGCGTGGGCGATCAGGGCGCGGCGAAGGATGCGCTCACCCCAGTGTTCCGGCGAGCCGACGGGGTTCGATATCAGGGCCATGAGGTCGGCCGGCGCGAGGTCGGCGGCGAGCAGGCCGCGTTGCTGGGCCTCCCAGAGCACGGTGACCGGATCGACGGGATCACCCCGGTGGGCCAGAGCTGTCAGGCTGCGAAAGATGGTGCCGTGAAGGGGCAGGGCGAAGTCGTCGGCCTGCAGCCAGCACACGGTCTTCAGTTCGCCCGGGCGCGTGGTGGCGGCGGCCAGCAGCAGTTGCTCCTCCGACAGCGCCTCCTCACCGCGATCACGTGGAGGGAGTGGGGGCAGCGGGGTGCGTGGGAGGGAGCCGGGGTGCGGGGGGAACTGGCCGGCGAGGTCGTCCAGAAACCGGGTCAGCGTGTCGGCCTTGGCGAGGGCGGCGACGGCCGGGTTGGGGCCGGCGGTGTCGACGGTCGCCTGGGCCAGGCGCTCGGCGTGCATGCGCAGGGTCCGGCGGGCGTGATCGGCGCGGACCATCCGCGCGTACGCCGCCGCGTGCTGAGGCCAGGGACAGGCGTCGACCAGCGTGTGCAGGTAGGACGGGCTGAGCCCAGCGGCTTCGGGACGCGCTGCCGTCAGCACGGCGTTGAGCCAGGCCGGGTCCCTGCGGTGCTCCTCGGCTACGGGAGCCGGCACGGTGCGCATGCCCGCGAAGAGGGCGCTGTGCGCGGGGTCGCCGAAGTGCTCGGGTGTGAGAGCGGTGACGGACTGGAGGCGGTGCGGCTCCAGGAGCAGCGCTCCGAGCAGGGCCTGTTCGGCGTAGTGCACGGCCGATGGGGGCAGCGGCTCCCCCAGGTCGATCTCCTCGTGCGGCGGTTCGAGGCGGGCCATCAGGCGGCCAGGGTGAAGTCGTCGCGGCTCAGGGTCTTGCCGAGATGCGGCGCGAGCAGATGGGCGGCGAGCCGGGGCGGGACCGCGTTGCCGATCTGGGAGAACTGCTGCCCCTTGTTCCCCTGCCACGGGTAGTCGGCGGGGAAGGTCTGCAGCACCCCGGCCTCGGCCGCGGTGATCCGCACCGACTCCGGCACCGGCGCTGCCGCACCGGACCCGCCCGGCGCCGGCTCGGGCACCCAGAGGCATTCATTCGCGCGGTGCCCGAAGAACAAGGTCCCGGCCGGCTCATCCGCGCGCCGCACCGTCGCGTTGGACTGGCTGTTGCTGCGCAGCGACCAAGACCAACGAGGCGCTTCGACCATGCAGCCGGACGCGTGGGCGTGCCGGTGCTCGCCAGTGCCGTGTCGCCCGGTCGGCTCCGAGCCTCGGCGCCGCGACGGGAGGATGACGTTTGCCAGGGCGGCGTGGTCTTTCCAGGTTCCGCGGCTTCGGGCGTCGGCGAGGGCTTTTCGGGAGCCGGAGGGGAAGGGCTCGGGACCTCCACCGGGGCCGCCGCCGGCGCATACGGTGGGGACGGGACGGTCGGTGGCGCCCCAGCCGAGCGCCTCGGCCATGGACACCCACCGTGCCCGACCTGGCCCGAAAAGGGTCTGTGGCTCGGTGACTTTCGCGTGGGTAGGGGGCGGCGGTTCGGCGGTGCGGGTGCGGGAGGCGAGCAGGATCGCGCGCCGCCTGGTCTGCGGCACGCCGTAGTCGGCTGCGTTGAGGACGCCGGTCCATACGGAGAAGCCCCAGCCGCGCAGGATCACGGCGTACTGCTTCCACAGCGGCAGGACGTCCGGGACCTCCTCCATGGCGACCCATTCCGGCTCGCCGGCCCGCTTGAGCGCGTACAGGTAGCGCATCGGTTCGGCGGCCAGCAGCGAGCGCTCGTCCCGGCACGCGTTCAGCAGTCCGGTGCGGGTGTCGAGGCCGCGGGCGAGGTCGGCGACGGCCTGGTGAACGAGGGGCTGGTCGACCAGGCCGAGGCGCTTGCCGGCCATCGACCACGCCTGGCAGGGCGGGCTCGCGATGAATCCCGCGGTCTTTCCGACGAAGGGCGCCACCGGATACAGCGTCACGTCGGTGCGAATGGTCAACTGTCCAGCAGCCGCGCGCGTCTTGCAGGCCCAGGCGTCCCACTCCAGCCCCACGTCCCGTATGCCGAGCAGGGACAGCGCGTGTGACCACCCGCCGGGACCGGCGAAGAGATCGACAACAATCATGCGGCCAGCCCGAAGTCGTGCTGTACGTCCTCCGTTTCGGCGCCGCGGCACGCCCACGGGGAGCATCCGTTCTCCACGCCCTGTTCCAGCTCCTCGGCATCCACCGCGGATGCGCCGGGTTGTTGCTGGAGGGCGGCCCATTCGGCGGCGGTGACGTGGTCGATCGGGGCCTGATCAAGCGGCAGGCGGGAGCGGTGGAGGAACGCTTCGCCGAGCAGGCGGTTGCCGGTGGCGTTGGCACGTGCGTTGCCCTTACGGATCGCAGCATCGAATGCGACGACGTCCGCCCACTCCGCGGGTGAGGTGTTGCGGATGTGCCTCCACTGGGCGTTTCCGTGGAACGGGCAGCCCAGGCAGCTTGATTTCGGGGTGTCGCCGAACCCGAGCGCGGCCAAATAGCGGATGCAGTCAGTGCGCGACCAGCCCATGTCGATGAGCGGATGCCGGTTGCGCATGTACTTGACGTCGGCGTCTTTCGCTCGATGGAATTCATCGGTCGAGATGCCCACCCACTGCTCGACGAAGACGTCCTTCGGGATGCGGGCCGGATATGGGTAGCCGAGGAGTTCGCGGACCTTCTTCTTGATCGGCTTGATTTTATATTCGCCCGTGCACTGCCTGCGGGTCATGCCGGGCTTGCCGTCCTGGTTGAGGATATAGAGCGGCATGGAGGCGAATCGGTGGTCAGGGTCCAGCGCGTCGTTGCGGATATTTCCGGAGGAGACGCGCAGGATCGGTATTCCGGCGGGCTTGGCTATTTCCCGTTCAAGGCGGTCGAGGTGGGCGTAGACGGCGGCCGGTTCCCAGCCGGTGTCGGCGAAAATTGCGTAGTGGGCCTTGGGGAGAATCCCTTCGGCTGAAAGCGCGAGCATGGCGCTGGACTGAACACCGGCGCCGAGGGAAATGGCGCGGAATCGGGGAGAGCTTGAAATGTTCGTTCCTTGAGCAGTAAGTCAGCGAGTTCGTGCCTTGGCTGTGCCGGGCGTCGGGCAGGGCGCGGCGGGGGAGCGAGGGCGGGAGAACGTCCGCTCCGCGGCGGCGCTGGCAACCCGGGCGCCGTCCGGTCAGGCGGCGGTGCCGAAGTCCGTCTGCTTCGGTGCGGCCTTGGCCACCGCGCGGGTGGTGATGCCCTTGGAAGCGCGGGCGGAGGCGGCGGCCAGTTCCTCGGCGTCGGGTTCGAGGTACCAGGGGCGCAGGTCGAGCATGGCGGCGCGCATGCCGGTGGCGAAGCACAGGGCGGTGCCCTTGGGCAGGGCGCGGATGGCGTCGGCGGGCAGGATGCGTTCCTGGCGCATACTGATGCTGGTGGACTTGCCGGACTCGGAGGTGGAGGTGGACTTCGTCTCGACGTCGTGGTCGCCGATCAGGCGGGAGAGCTTGTCGGCGAAGTCGGGGTCGTCGATGCCGGAGCCGATCACCTTGATCGTGGAGGCGGACCACATCGCGTCCATACCCGCGTCCCCCCAGACCTTCTGGCCCTGGCGGTAGGACTGCAGGATGGTGATCGGGATGATCCCGCGGGAGCCGAGGTGGGAGTACAGGTCCGGAAGGTCGCTGATCTTGCAGACGTTGGCGGCCTCGTCGAGGATCGCGAGCATCGGCGGGTCCAGGCGTCCGCCGGCGCGTTCGGCCTGGGCGGTGGCGGCCCGCATCACCGAGTCCGCGCACGCGGCGATCAAGGCGCTGGCGCCGCCGCCACCGTCCTTCGACAGCAGGTAGAGGGTGTCGCGGGAGGTGACGAAGTCGGCCGGCCGGAACTCGGCGATGTTCTTCTGCGGGGTGACCCAGGCGGCGATCTCGCTGTTGAGCAGGGCGGCGGCGTACTGGCGAGCCGTTTCGTAGATGCCGTCCCGCGTCTCGGGCGGCCCTTCGACGGTGCCCTTGAGCTGGGCGGCGACAGCCGCGAAGCCGTGGTCACGCAGGATGTCCAGCGGGGCGCGGTCGGCGGGGAAGGCCAGCCACTGCATCACGTCGGTGATGGGCCGCTCGTCCAGCGCCGCGGCCAGGAAGAGTTGGGAGAGGATGTTGGAGCCGGCCTTCGACCAGAAGTCGCCTTGCTGGGAAGCGTCCACGCTCGCGGCGAGGAAGTGCCCGGCGAGTCGGCCGGCGCCGTCGAGGGTCCTGGCGTCGGCGAGCGGGTTCCACCACATCTCCCGCTGGGCGTGGGCGATTTGCTGCGGGTCCATTGACCACGTGCGGCCCACCTGCGCCCGGGCCTCGAGCGTCGCGGTGTAGGCATCGCCGGCGGCCTTGTTGGAGGTGAGTAGGACGGGGCCGGGCGCGCCCAGGATCGAGGGGATCGCCAGGCTGGTGGTCTTGCCCGAGCGGGGCGCCATGATGGCGACGGCGACGTCCTCATATCCCATGCGGACCTCGTGCCGGGTGCCCTGGAGGTTGCCGAGCAGGATGCCGGTGTCCTTCGCCTCGACGGCCTTGGCGTCCTTCAGGCTGGGGCGCAGCGAGCGGGCCTTGGCGGCGATGGACTTGGCCAGCAGAGGCTCGATGTCCTTCTGCTTCGCCATCCCGGAGACCTTATTTCTCCGGCCCCCGGCTCCGCCCCCGTGCCGCGACCACAGCACGGCGCCGAGGACGGCCAGGGCGAGCAGGGTGGCGGCCGGAGTGATGCGCGCGCCGATCAGCAGGGACGTTTCGCCCACGCGGGGCCAGAGGCGTTCGGGGTGAAGGAGGGCTTGGACCGGCTGATAGTCGACCCAGGGGCCGGAGTCGGTGACATAGGCGGTGATGTTGCCGCCCAGCCAGGCGAGGGCGGACAGGGGGACGGTGATGGCGAGGACGACGAGCAGGACGCGGAAGGCTATGTCGTAGCCGTCGGTGCTGCCGCCAGGAGCTGAGGGGGACGGGGGCACGGAGTCGGTTCCAGGGGGGGCGGGTCGGTGGTCAGCGCGAACGGCGGCGCGGAGGCACGCCCGACGTCCTCGGCGGCTGCATCGGTGTGCCGCGGGCGGCAAGGGACTTGACACGCTTTTCCAGGGCTGCGGCGACGGCGGTTGCCGGGACCTGGTGAGTGGTGCTGCGCGCGTGGCGGCGGCCCAGGAGGGGGACGTGGAGCGGGTCGCGCGGCAGCGGCGACTCGTCGGCGAGAGCGCGGGTGAAGGCGGTGATCAGATGCGGCGGGGTGCTCCCGCCGAAGTACGCCCGCCACATGCGCTCATGCCGCTCCTCGTCCACGGCGTCGGCGAACCAGCTGTTCCCGCCGCCGTCGGTGAAGTGCTCGACACGGACGAGACCGTCGGGCGAAGTGAGGCCGTAGCGGTGTGCGTCTTCGTGCCATCCAGCCTGGCGCAGCGGCTCGTACGGGTCGGTGTCGAGCGAGCAGGCGGGGAGCGACGGGTTGGTGAGGGTGTCGGTGACGGCGGCGATGATCTCCACCGGGGTGCGGACGTCGAAAGACGCCGACCAAGCCGGCGACGCCGCGGTGCGGGCATGCTGCACGGTCCACCACTGCTGGTCCGGGGTGGGTTCGAGGCGGAGCAGGGCCTGCTGGTAGGGGCTGGTCAGGTGGACGCGGGGCATCAGCGGGTCGTTGCCATGGCTCCAGCCGCAGGCTCGGTGGAGCGCAACGGTGATCCAGGCGGGATCGCCACCGCCGGCCAGGTATCGCGGGGCGATCAGGACCTGCTCGATGTCGTCGGGCACGGGTGTCATCGGCGGACCCCCGGTGCCTTCGGGGGCTGCACGGGGGCGGCCGGGGCGCGTGACGGGGCGACCGGCGTCGTGCGGGAGGGGGCCTCGTCCTGGGCCGCCGTGTGGATGTCGAGGACGGTCTGTCCGTGGAGGGACCACTCGTTGAGGTAGGCCCAGGCTTCGGCGTTGCGCTCGGCCAGTGCGTCGTCGTGCACCTCGGTGCCCGGCACGGCTGACGGCGGCAGCGCCTCCCGCGTCTGGAGCCACTGCTGCTGGAGGGCGGCGAGCTGATCGAGCGCGTCGTCCAGGGTGCTGAGCTGCCACGCCCACCGGGACTGGACACGAGAGGCGGGCAGCTTGTTCAACTGCGCGCCGGCGGTGGCGAGAAGCGCCTTCGCGCCGTGGCGGACACGGTTGAACGAACGCCAGGTATCGGCATCCCGGCGGCTGGCGCGCAACCCGTAGGCGGTCTCGTCGTGGGGCCAGCCGTCGAGGTCGGAGTGCTGGTCTGAGTAGGCGTCCCAGTCGGCCAGGATCTGCTCGCTCTCCTTGATGAAGACGGCAAGCTGCTCAAGAAGCAACCGGTGGGTCGCGGTGGGATCGGTCGTCAAAGTCGGTGAGTCTCCGAAGTCGGAACGAAAGCGGCCGGGCAGAGGGAGAGCGGTCGGTGGCCCTCCCCCTTTCCCGTCGGGCGGAGGGCTTCGGGGTGGTGCACGCGCGGGGGTGCTTTCTCGGTCGGCCTCCCGGTGGATGACCGGAGCGGTTGATCAGCGTCGGGGTCGCGCGCCGCCGGAGGCGGCGTACGGGCCGGTGGTGTTTGTCCGGGGGCGGGTGCTGGCCCAGGAGCTGCGAGCCCAGGTGGCGGCGCGGGCGGCGGCGACACGAGCCTGCTGCCAGGCACTGAGCTGGGACGGCAGCACCGAGACGGAGGTGCTGCGGATGCGTTGGGTGGGTGGGACATGTCCGCGCGGGCGCATCACCGGCTGCGGGTCGGACAGGGCGGTGGTGAACGCCTGCACCAGATGCATCGGTGTGGTCGGGGTGAACACCGCGTTCCATGCCGGGCCGTGTTCGGTCTGGGCCGCGGCCCACCAGTACGCCTGCCCCTGCCCGTCCTGGTGGAACTGCACGAAGGCGTTGCCGTCCGGGCTCATCGCCGTGACGTGCTGCCCCTGCTCGGTGCGCCACCCGTGCTGCTGCAGCGGCTGCCACACGTTAGGGGCGTGCGCGGAGCGGGGGCGGGTGAGGGCGTCGGTGAATCCGGCGACGATCTCGACCGGGACCTGTTTGCCCAGCGTCGCGTGCCAGGCTTCCTGCCGGCCGGTGGCGGTGCTGCGGACCGTCCAGCCGCCGGGCTGGGTGTGCGGATCGTAGCCGACGCGGACCGTCCGGTCGGGGCTGTCGAAGACGATCGGGACGCCGGCCTTGGGCGAGCGTTCCTGCCAGCCGGAGGCACGCAGGAACTCGGTGACGTGCCGCAGATCGCCGCCGCCGGCCAGGTGCCGGGGTTCGATGAGGTAGTGCTGCTCGGCCTGCTGGCCGGCCTGCCCCCATCCGGACCACTGCTGCTTCTTCACCGGTGCCTCCGCGCGACGAGGGCCGAGGCGACTGGCGCCGGCACGCTGGTGACCGAGGGGGGCGTGGCGAGATGACGGAAGTCGTCGGCGTGCTCGTCCAGGTCCAGGCTCGTGTCGTAAAGGTCGTTCGCCGCGCGGCCCAGGGCGAGCCACACCTCAGGCGGAAACGTGCCCGCCTGGGCGTGATCCTTGGCGAAGTGGGAGGCGGTGGCCACCAGGTTGGTCAGCCGTCCGAGGACGCCGTGCTCGGCGTCCAGGACCTGGCCGAGGATCTGGGCGGCCTGCCGAGGTGTGGCCTGCGCGAGGTGCTCCGTGAGCTGGTCGATCCGGCGGGAGATGTCGCGGGCGAGGTGTACGGGGTAGGGCGTCGAGTCGGGCATGGTCCTCCTGGACGAAAGGGGGCAGGGCGGGGGTCAGGGCTGCTGACCGCGGCGGCGGGATTCGTCGAGGGCCGCGTACGGGCCGGTGGCGAGCGGGGTGGTCCGCTCGTGGCTGCCGATGGTGCAGGCGTGTAGGTAGCGGCGGAAGAGGAAGACGGCCAGGCGGGGCCGGCGTGTGGCGGTCATCGGGGGCGGGGTGCGGTCGGGCGCGGGGATTACTGGTGATCCTTGACGTGGGTGGTGGGGCGCCGCCCCCCGGCCAGGCGCGGCCGGGGCAGCGCAGGCGTTCAGGCGTTACGGCGGGCGGCGCGTTGCGCTCGTGGCGCACTTCGTGGAGCCGGGGCAGCGGTGGTGAGGGCTGCCGCTTGCTTGGCCCTGACCTCAGCTACTGCCTCGCGGTAGGTGACTTCCTCGAAGAGATCGGGGTGGATATCGACGCTGTAACCGGCCAGGAGCAGGGTGGGGATGGCGCGGGTGGCAAGCTTCTTCCGCTCGTCTTCGGAGAGCTGTTGGGGGACTTCGTGCCAGACGTAGATCGCTTCCCCATGGCGCTCGAGTCCGAGGCGGTCCAGCGTGGCGAGGAGCTTCTCGCTCGGCCTCTTGCCTGTATCGAAGTAGATGGTGTCGTCGAAGGGGCGGCGGTAGATCTCGACGTCGTTGCCGGTCTGGTCAGCTCGGCTTCCCAAGCGGTGGTCCTCCTGTCGGCGGGGACTTCATCGGCCCTTGGCGGGCGGTCGTTGATCGGGCGGAGGCGGAGGCATGGGGGAGATCTCGGGGCGCGGGGCGGGCTGGGTCGCCGCCTGGTCACGGATCATTTCGATCTGCCGGACGTGGTCGGACAAGTGGCTGACGGTGACCATCAGCTTCTCCGGTAGGACTGGTTCGATGCCTGCCGCGGTGAGGCGCTTGGTCCAGGGGGACCAGGTAGCGACGAGTGTCTGTACCAGGCGCGGGAGCAGTCCTTGGTGGGGAGCGACGATCTCCGTCAGCACTCTCGCGACCTCGCGATCGTCGGCGGCCGTGTGCGCGCGGTCGGCGAGCTGGTCGAGGTAGCGGTGGGCGGCTTGCCGGTCGCCGTCAGGGCTGCTGAGCGTGTTGAGCGTCGGATCGAGGTAGACGCTGAGTCCGGCCAGGAGCAGGGCGTGGGCGGCAGCGGTCGCGCCTTGGCGCTGCTGTTCGACAGGCAGCGTGTGTGGCTGCCGGTGGTAGGTGCCGCGTGGCCCCCAGGCTGGGATGAAGCCGCCCGTGGTCTGCAGGATGCCGGCCGCCTGGTTGTCGCCGCCCATAGCGACGGCGAGCTGGGTGCGCGGATCCCTGGTGATGGTGACGTAATCCAGGGCGGAGAACCGCGGCTCCTGGTCGTCGACGGCGGTCATCGGGCTCGTGCCGACTTGATGTGCCCGTGCGCGGGCGGGACGGCCGTGGTCTCCAGCGTGGGCCGGCTGGGCGGGTGGCGCAGGATGACGCCGATGCCATGAGCGGCCAGCTGCGCCCCGGCGGCGCGCACGGCCTGCGCCTGCAGGGCGGTGTCGTCGCCGGAGAGGACGAACGCCTGCTCGCGCGGGTCGTAGACGAAGCCGGCCTCGTGTAGGACCGTGGCGGCCTGCGGGCTCTCGGGCTTGGCGGCCAGCATGCCGTCGCCGAACCAGGTCATCACCACGCGCTCCGGCTCCGGGGCCGGAGCGGGGGCCGGCGGCCGGGGGTGGGCGGCGTTGTGCTGGACCTGGGCGACGGCCTTGTCGTAGCGCGGAAGCAAGTCGGAGGCGACCTCGTGTGCCGCGCGGAAGGGGTCGGCGGCGACGGCGATACCATCCGGCTCACGGACACCTCGGAACGCATCCGGCTCGAAGCTGGAGGGAGCCATCGCGCCGACCAGGTACTCCTCCGGCTGGCAGGGACGGCCGGTCACGTAGAGGCGGGCCCCGTCGTCGCGGGTGAGGACGGCGTCGTGGCCGAGGACGTACTCGGCGACGGCGCCGGAGACGAGGTCCATGTCCCACACGTCCTCGGCGACCGAGAACTGGTCGGCGAACTCGGCATGACGGTGGTAGTCGCTGGTCCAGCGGCCGGGCAGCTCGCCGGCGAGGACTTGGGCGAACGACTCGAGGTCGTGCATGTCTGCGGGGTCGGGCATGTTCTCCTCAGGGACAGTAGGTGGGGGTGTTCAGCGGCGGCGTCCGCCGGCCGCGGCGGCGGGTGCGGAGGCGACGCAGGGCGGCGGGGGAGGGCAGGCGCACACGGCGGACGCCTCCCGCTCCGTAGCGGGGATGTCACCGGCGCAGGTGGTGCGCTGCGGGTGGGGCGCGTGCCGGTCGGCGAGGTCGTTGCGCAGCCCGCGCAGGTCGGAGGCGATGGCGCCCAGGCGCTTGTCGGCGAGGAAGCGCAGACGCTTGGCGTAGTACGGATCGGGGCCCTGGCCGAGGTCCTGGTAGAAGTCGGCGGTGGCGATGAGGACGTCGTGCAGCGCGTCGAGGATGCCATCGTGGGCGGCGGTCAGTTCCGTCAGGGCGTCGGCGGCGTCCTCGGTGGTTTCCGCTGTGCGGATGCGGTCGGCGATGGCTGCGACCTGCGCGCCGAGGCTGAGGTAGTGCGGCTCGCGGCGCTCGGTGTCGAACGCCGGGTCGCAGTCGACGTGGAAGCCGACGGCCCGCAGCCGGGCCACGGCCCGGGTGGCAAGGCGGGTCTCCTCGCTCGCGTCGAGGCCCTTGGGCAGGCGGTGGTAGTCCTCACGCAGGCGGACGACGGGCACGAACCCGCTGCGCTGGAGAATGCTGTGCGCTTCCACATCGCCGCCGCGGGCGAGGACTTCGCCGGAGCGCACATCGCGCCGCAGCGTGAGCAATAGGTCGGCAAGAGCCAAGAACGGGATCTTTCTGGAGTGGCGCGGTCATCGGGAAGGCGGACCGGGACGGCGGAGGGTGCCACAGGAACCGGAGAGACGACGGAGGGCAGGCACTGGGCGCTGGAGCCCAGGCCGATGGCGGTGTCCTTCAGGTCTTCCTGCAGGGCGTACAGGCGGCGGGCGACCCACTCCAGGCGCCGTCCGGCATCGCCGCCCTGACCGTCGGGTAGGCCGGCGACGCGGTAGGCCGCCTGTTCGATCTGCCGGCGGACGGTGGCCAGAGGACCGTCGCTCTCCTCGGCGAGCCGGTGCAGGAACTCTGCCTGTGCCGCTGCCGCGCCGGCGACCGCGGACGCACTGGATGCGCTCGGGATACTTCCGGCGGTACGGAGCTGGAGGTCGGAGGCGATGCGGCGGCACTCGGACGCTAGGTGCGTGTGCAGTGGTCGTGGCTGGCGGGCGCGGCTGCCGTCTTCTCGGATGAGGTTGGCCAGCAGGTGGAGACGGCCGGGCCGGGCTTGGAGGGCGATCCAGCGGCACGCCTGTTCGTCTCCTGGCGGCGCAATGCCGGTGGTCCGGGCGAGCCGGTGGGCGACCTGCGACCACTCCGTCCTCGTCAAGGTGCGCTCATCTGGATGAAGGCGCACGGCGAGGTGGAAGACGAACGGCCGTTCCTCGTGCGGGCTGTAACCGTCTCGGCGGGCGGGGGCCGAGAGGTGCTCCGCCACGGCCCTGCCGCTCGGGCCGGGCTCTCGCGATCGGTGACGGCGAGGCCAGGGGAGTGGGCGAGGACCGTCTCGCCGGTGAGCTCCTCGTCCAAGGCCCGGGTGTGGCCGGTGACGTCGCACAGAGCTTCGGTGAAGGACCGGAATGAGCCGGTAACGCGCGCGATCACCGCTGGGCCGGGGTGTCGGACGGCCGGGCCAGGCGGGCCCAGTCATCTGCTGCGGCGATCAGAGAGCGTTCACGGACGAAGTCGGCGTGCACGGTCGGGTCGCCGGGTGGCAGCAGGTCCAGTGCCCGGTCGATGACGTCCAGCGCCTTGCGGTAGTTACCCAGCCCGCGCAGGGCCGCGGCCTCCCGGAAGAGAGCAACCGGGTCCGTACGGTCCGCGAACGGCGGCCGGGCCAGCAGTTGGAGCATGCGCTCCTCGCGGCCGGGCAGGCGGTGCCCCAGCCACAGCCCGTGCAGCAGAACCTGCAGGACCTTCGGGTGGTCGCCGGCGTCCTCGAGTACCTGGTCCATCAGCGCGAGGCCGTCCGTGCGGGACTGACCCAGGAGGGCGAAGGCCCACAGGGCGCGGCTGTAGGCGTCCAGCTGGTGCACGACCGCCGGCGGCATGCGGTCGAAGAGCGCCTCGATGCTGGGGCAGCGGAAGTCGTAGCGCAGGCCGTCAAGGTACAGGTGCCGGTGCGCCCGCGCGATCACCAGATCGGAGACCGGGTCGGTGATGTGCTCGGCGCGCAGCGCGAGCAGGACGCTCGTGGCCGTAGCGCGGGCCTGCCAGGCGATGTCGGCGCAGACCTCGGCCGATTCCTGCCAAGTTGCCTCGATGTCGCTGAGAAGCCACGCGAGGACGTCCGGCCAGGTGTCCCCGGAAGCGACGGCGGAGGCTGCCGCGGCGCGAACTTGCTGGAGAACGGCGGTGCGTTCGGGGGCCGTTGTGGTGGCGGTCATCGGCCGTTCCGGGCGTCATCGACGTGCACCAGCTGGTTCAGGGTGGTCACGCTGTACCAGCCGCAGTCGACGATGCCGGTCGCCGCGCCGTACACGGGCAGCAGGAGTTCCTTCAGGGCGCGATGGTGGATCAGGCAGTCGGCACAGCGCCGGGACAGGTGGATCATGTAGCGGGGGTGGGCGGTGATGTAGGTGCGCTCGCCGCCGTTGGGGTCACGCAGTCGCCAGCCGTCCTCGTCGGTCGGGGTGTGCCACGAGGGAGTGACGACCGTCATGGCGTCGCCCCACAGCTCGCCGTCGGCGACACCCTTGACGATGACGACCTGTTCACCGAAGCGGAAGTGCGCGTGGGTGATGTCGCGCTGGGGGGTGAGGCGGTCGGGGACCGGTGCCCAGATGGCGGGGATATGTGGCGGGCGGGGCGCGGGGGCGTCAGGCACTTCGGAAGCATCCTTCCACGGGCGGCACGGGGTGGCGGTGGGAGGATCAATGGTCCGGAGGATCCCCGGTTTCGCTAACCGGGGATCCTCGGGTATACGCCCGTGCTCCTACCGGAACGGGTTCTCCGTGCCGCGGTCGTCGTCGGTGGCCGCTTCCAGAAGTTCCGGCAGGTCCGCCGCCTCGGCGTCCCGCTGGTCGATCCACCACCCCGCGCGCGTGACGGCGCGGACCTTCTCCTCCAGCTCCGCCCAGTCCGCCTCATCCCACGTTCCTTCGGTGACCAGAGCGGTGTAGGCGGCGGTCACCAGCTGGTGGCGGGAGCGCTCGCCCCAGTCCAGGGCCTTGTCGGGGCCTTCGAGCGGCGGCATCTGGAACTGGTCGGCCCACGCGGTGGCGGCCTGCTGTTCCTCGGCACGCTTGGTGGCGAGCCATTCCTCCTTGCCGGCGCCGTCGCCGTCTCGGGCGGCCTTCCAGCAGTCGGTGCAGTCCTTGCCGGCGAGCCAGCGGGCGAAGCCGGCGCGCTTGTCGGCCGGGCGGTTCGACAGGTCATGCTCCACGCTGTGGCCACAACTGTGGGCAATGGTCCAGGTCGTACGGACAGCCATGGGTGAATCTCCTTGAAGTGGAAAGGGGTCAGGGACGGGCGGCGTGAGCGGGAATCCGGCGGTGCCGGCCTCGTCGTTGGATCGCGCTTGCAAGGGCGATCCGGCGGTGGGCGGCGACGAGCACAGCGAGGCAGGTGAGGGCGCCCGCCGCCGGGAGCGCCGATCCGGTGAACGGATGGGTGGCCGTGGCGCCGGCCAGGGCGGTCCCGGCAGCCTGCCCGACGCCGACGGAGGCGATCAGCCACGCGTACGCCTCGGTCGTGGCGCAGGCCGGGGCGAGCCGGTCGACGGTCAGGAAGGAGCTGGTGATCAACGCGGTAAGGAACAGGCCCGGCAGCGCGGTGAACACCATCGCCGGGATCGGCCCGGGACTGGTCATCAGCGGCAGCCACCCGGCCGCGAACGCCGCAGCGGCGACGGTGAGCTGGGTGGTGACCGTCCCCGGCCAGGTCCGCCGCCCGTAGAGAAGCCCGCCGAGCAGGCTTCCGGTCGACAGCGCCGCGGGGATCAGCCCGGACAGCAGGCTCATCCCGTGCCGGTCGGCCATCGCCACGGCCCACACGTTCATGGCACCCAGGGCGAAGCCGACGCCGGTCAGCGCGACGAAGAGCAGGAGCAGTCCACGGTGCCGCAGCGGCCCCAACCCGCCCGACCCGCCGACGGATGTGGGCATCCACGTCCGGGACGGCGACGCGGTCAGCACGACGGCCGCACCAAGCAGCCCGAGGAAGGCGCTCGCGGTCATCGCGGTGCCCGGGCCGGTGGCGGCGACAAGGGCAGCCACCAGCGGGGGCCCCGCGACGTAGATCAACCCTTGGGTGCCGGTGTCCAGAGCCAGGGCGGCCCGCTGCTGTTGCGGATCGGGCAACACCTGCGGCCACAGCGCCCGCAGACCGGCCTCCAACGGCGGAGTGCTCAACCCGGCCACCGCGACCAGACCCGCCGCGACGCCCGGCCGCGCTGCGGCGTCGACCACGGGCAGCAGCATGAGACACACGGTGGTGACGATCACTGCTGCCGAGGTGACAAGGGTCTGGCCGCGCCGGTCGACCATCCGGCCGAGAAGCGGCTGTCCCCCGGCGGACGCCAGACCGTAAAGGGCGCACAGCGAACCGCCCAGCGACAGGGCTCCGCCCTGGTCGGTGACCAGCAGGAGGATGGCGACCGGCGCCATGCCATTGGGCAGCCGCCCGATCAGGGTGCCCAGCAGGAGTCGGGCGACGTGCGGGTAGGCCAACACCGGGCGGGAACCGGGCGGCGCGGTCGGGTGGTCGGTCGTGGTCAACGCGAGGGGCCTTCCGTGGTGGGGCGACGGCACGCCTACGGTGCGGGCGGGTGGATCAAGGGGTTGGGCCCTCGGGTGCGGTTGGGACGCGAGTCAGCGGCGCAGCCCGGAGGTGGCAGCCGGGGGCGGGGGCTGGGGCGGCAGAGACGTCCGTACGGCACCCTGGCTGCGGCTGGAAGTGGAGGCCGAGGAGGGAGGCGTGGTGGCGGTGCGGATCATTTCCAGCAGTTGTTCGCCTTCGGTGAGCCACAACGCCATCGGATCGGCCGAGGGCGCTGCGCCGTCCGCGCCGTGCGCAGTGCCTCCGTCGTCCTGACGCGCTGCTTGGAGACCGCCCTCGAAGTGGTCGAGGAACGCATTTTCCTGCGCGGTCAGCGGCCTGCCACTCTGCCGACGGAGGGCGGTGACAAACTCCGGTGCGTGGGCGCAGAATCGGTCCAGTGCAGCATCCAGGTCTACGGGGTACGGAGTGCGCACGCCGCCGGGTTCGTACGTCTCGTGCGCCCATCGCAGGTCCTCCTCGGCCTCACTGAGTCGCGAGAGCAGGACGGCGCGTTCGTACACAGGCAGGAGCTGGGTCCTCACCGCGCCCGCCGCTACAAGGGCGTTGGGCGCGGAAACGGTGCGCGGAGGCGAGGCCGTCGCGTTGACGCTGTCGGGGCTGGGGACCAGGGCGCCAACGAGGTACCGCCCGTCCGAGGGGCGTTCGATCAACAGGAGGTCGGTCCCTCTGCCGTCGCGGAGGATCGCGCAGACAGGTACGCGAGATCTCTTCATGGCGGGAGGCAGTAGATCGTCGTCCCACAGCCACAGCAACATGGCTTCCTGATGCCGCTGCTCCGGAAGCTTCTCGATGGTCGCCTCCCAGCGGCCGGGTAGCTGTGCGGCGATAGCGTGGGCGATGTCGCCGAGGTAAGGGCTGCTGCTGGTGGTGACGCTTACCTTGCAGTCGCGGGCGGCCTGGTTGAGGTGGGTGAGGGCTTCTCGCGCCCTGACGGGGTCGTTGAGAGGCAGAAAGTGGAGTCCGTCGTCGTCTTGTGTGAAGCCTGCGAGGTTCAGGGCGGTATCGGCCCAGAGGTGGCCGACTCCCCTAGATAGGGCGACGATCCCGTCGGGTGGTCGGAGGTGGAGGATGATCTCGGCGGAGGAGGTCAGGAGTAGCTCCGGTTCGCGGGTCAGCGGCGGGGACGCCGCAGGGCAGGCGGGGGTGCAGGGTGCGCGGTCATTGCCGCCTTCGTACGGCGTGGCGCCGGTGGTGGTGTGGTGGGCGGGGTGCTGCGCAGGTCGGGGTCCAGGTGGACTGAGTAGCGGGCGGTGGTGAGCATGTCGGCTGCCCAACTGGCGTGTTCGTTCTCCCACGTGGTGCCCATGTCGAAGGGCAGCCGGATCCACGAGCCGCGCAGAGTGGGGAAGGTGAGGAATCCGGCCCGGTTCAGGATCTGGGCGGCGAAGGCGTCGATCGTGCCTTCGACATCGACCTCGCCACCCCCGCCCCGGGTGATGCGGATCGGTTCGCTGCTCGTGTTCATCGGCTCCGCCCGGGCCCGCCGGACTGCGCAGCGCCGACGGTCGGCACAGCCGGCCGCAGTGTGATCGGCCTGGTGCCGCGCAATGTGGTGAGTGCCGGCCCCTGTTGCGGTGAGCGAGCGACGGCCGCCTGTGCGATGCGATTACGTTGCTCCATCAGCCCGTTGCGCACGGCCAACGGCGGCGGGGCGGGTGTGACCGCCTGGTCGAGGGGGAGGTCGGCCTGCACGCTGCAGCTGTGCTTGCGCAGGTCCTGTACGGCCTGGCGGGTACGCCGCTGGCCGTCCTGCTCGGGGCTGGTGAGGCGGTACAGGCCCGGGGCGCCGGGGACTCGCTCGAACTGCTCGCGGGTCAGGAACCAGTCGGCCAGGTGCGCGGGCATGGTGGCGGAGAACGTGGCGACGTAGCCGTGGTCGGGATGGGTGCCGAAGTGGAAGTGGTGCTGGGACAGTGGCGAATCCATTTGTCAGAGGGTCAGCGGCCGGCGGGGCCACGCTGGGTGGCGCAGTCCGGGCCGGGAGGGCGGTAACCAGGCCGTGGTCCAGCGCCCGCAGGGTGGGGCGGGGGCTGGGTGTGGCGGCGCGGGCTTGGCGGATGAGCACGTCGCCGTCAGCCAGCCAGGCTTCGATCACCGGCCGTGCCTGGGCGTTCCGTCGCGTTTTGGCGTCGGTGTAGGTCTCGGTTGGCAGCGCTGCGGGCGTCTGCCGCAGGACCTTCAGGCTGGTGTTCCAGTCTGTGAGAACCGCGGCGCCCTGCTCCAGGGCGGCGCGCAGGCGGTCGAGGGCTGTTGCGTCCTCGGGCCATGCGGTGTCGGCAGGCTGGCATCGCTCCAGCAGGGACGAGGCGTGGGTCAGGATGTCGCGGAACCCGTACCAGGCGTGGTCGCCGAACCTGGCCGCCAGGCCGGGCAGGTGGCTGGGGTCCATGGGGGTGGCGTCGCTGTAGCGACCGGATGCGGTGATCGCCTGCCAGGTCTCGTGCTCCTCGCGGATGCTGGCGAGCGCGGCGGCCACGGTGGTGACGCGCCGCGCATGAAGAGCTTGCTGGTAGGCGGGAAGAAACCGGTCGGTGATCGCGCGGGCTGCCAGCCCCGAGGCGGCGGGAACGACCACGGCACGCGGTGCGTGCGGCTCCTCATAGTTGTCGTCGAAGCCGTCCGGTGCCAACGCGCCGACCACATATCCGTGACGGTGGCCGGGCCGTTCGGCGAACAGCAGGTCGATGTCGGCTCCATTGCTCAGCCTGGCCGCGTACCGGACCCGTTCGTTCTGCACGGCATTGGTGAGTTCGCTGGCGTCCCACACCAACGGCACGAGGTCCTCCTGCCACACGGGGTGGCTGTAGACCTCCACCGTCGCGCTCCAGGAATCGGGCAACTGCATGGCAATGTCGTCGGCGACATCACCGAGGTAGCGGCGGCTGCTGGTGGTCACAACGGCCTGGTGCCGGTGCGCCGACCGGACCAGCCCCGTGACCGTGGCGTGAGCGGCCTCCGGATCGGCCAGCGCAAGGGCGTAGGTGCCGTTGTCATGCCGCTGGAAGCCGGACGTTGTGAGGGCGGTTTGGGTCCAGGCGTATTGCTCGCCGCTGGCGAAGGCCACGATGCCGGCGGTGCGGCTGAACGCGAGGGTGATTTGGGCAGCGGGTTGGTGGGGAGACATATGGTCCTGACAGTCGAAGGGGGCAAGTCCGGCTCGGCCTTACGCCGCGTTGGTGCCTGTCCGAACCTCCTCAGTAATGGCTCCTGCGGAAGCGCCGATATCCGGGCACGGTGACCTTCAACGGTCTTGGTGAGTGGTGAGCAATTGCTGATGCCTCTGCGGTTGAGATGATGACAACGAGTGAGACATCCATCGTCTTGGTGATCCCCGGTTTCGCTAACCGGGGATCACCGGCTACGCAGGATGGGGAGCGCCTTCGGGATGAGGGCCGCGCTTCAAAAGCCGCCACAGGGAGCACCAGACGGCCTCTCGCTCCGGCGTCAGGATCCGAGCCGTTTACCAGCCGCCGACTGTCGATCCGGGGCGCCGCCCGCATGCACCTGCCGCCGCGTGGCCGTCTGTCCGAAGCAGGCGGCGGCGTATGCGGGACCGGCAGTACAGCCACCGGTGTAGCGATGTTCTACGGTGTCGGACATGACCGAAGAGCAGACGGACCACGGTCTGGCGTGGATCGGACATCATGCCCATGACGCCAGGGGAACCGTGGACGGGATGCTCGGCAGTATCTCGCTCACCGCTGTACGCAGCACGGATCCGGTCGATTTCCTTGTACGGATGGGGGCAGACCAGGACGTGCTGGAGCGAGGGATCCTGTACAAGGACATCGCTGCGCAGTGGTCAGGGGGCGATTTCAAAGACGGGCAATGCATGTTCGGTACCAGCGGGGAATGGACCTTCCTGCTGGAGGACTTCTTGTGCGCCACGTGGCACCTGGCCTGGATCGAAGAGGTTCAGGACGCCATGCCCCGGCCGGGAGAGGAGCTGGTGTGCGTGACGCTGAACCATCATCAGTCTCCCCGCCCAAGCTGCTGTACTCACCGGGCGGCGGAGAGGTGTGGAGCATGGGGATCGGCGAGGAGAGCCTGCTGGATTACCCCGAGCGCCACGATCCGACGGGCAAGGCCGCCGCGCTGGACGAGGCCCTGCGCAGGGCCGGTGTGGTGTGGCAGGGCGACGACCTGCTTCCCCGCGCCTTCCATGCGGTGGGAGAGCATCTGGGCATCCGTCTTCCCCGCGAAGAGATCGAGGCGGGGCTGCTGCCCGCCGCAGGGCTGCCGGACCCCGCTCAATAGGGATGTGGGGCGGGACACCGGATGTTGTGCCACCCACAGGCGTGTCATGGCTGCGGTTGCCGGTTCACCGGCTGGTTCGGCCGGGGTGTTCCGGTTAGTTGGCGCGCAGGGTGCTACCCGACCTCGGTCCCTTCCCCCGTCGCACCGCGAGCGGCCATTGCCACGTCAGCGCGTCATGTCGACCGCTTCCGCAGCCTCGGCCTGCGCGGACGGGCTGCGCGTGAGTCTCCACCAGCGCCTCTTGTACAGTCCTCGCCAGCTGTGCAGCCGGTGAGCCACCGAGAGGGTGGCCGGATGGTGGGGGCCGAACGTCGCCTGGAAGCCGGCGAGAGAACGCTCCAGCACACTGACGGCCGCCGCCCTGTCGCCCCGGGACCAGTGCCTGCGGGCGAGGTTGACCTGGCCAGCGAGGGTCGCCGGGTGCGCCCAGCCCAACAGCCGTAGACGAACGGCGACAGTGTCCTCCAGCAACGCAACAACGTCGATGGGCTCCGGAGCAGCAGCGGAAGGCCCCGGACGGTCCAGGTCCAGCCTGCTGTCCTGGTAGGGGAAGTCTTCCTGCAGCACGCCGAAGGCGTCCTTGTGACAGTGGTTGAGGAAGCAGACCAAGGCGAGATCGCGCCGAGCAACGAGCGTCAGGGGATGAGCCCGGCCCAACTGCTGTTCGCTGGTGCCGACCAGCCGCTGCCAATAGGGGACGGCCGTGTCCAGGGCCATGTTGCGCCCGGCCCAGCGCAGGACGTAGTGACCGTCGACCTGCCACAGCAGATGCCCTGCGCATCCGTCGAGGCTGTCGATGTTGGTGAGCAGCGCGGCGGTCGTCTCGTGGTCGTTCCAGGGGACCTTGCCGCACACCTCTGTCAAAGCGCCAGCAGCGGTCTTCACTACTTCCGGCACCGCGATATTAGGGGTGCACTCGCGCACGGCGCGAGCAGTCAGGGCGTGCAGCCGCACCGCCCGAAAGCCAGCCTGCGCGTGATCGGTGAGCAGGCCGTAGCGGTGCAGGAGCCGGAGTGCTGCCTGGGCCTGAGTGGGACCGATTGCCGGGGGAGCACCGTCCGTGTGTATGGCGCGCTGGGTGCTGAGGTAGCGGATGACGGCGTCACTGGCCCACAACGAACGGGGGTGTCCGGCCGGGTCCAGGACTGCGGCCAGACGCATGACCGGAACGGCCAAGCCGACGGGCTCGCTTGCCTGTGCGACATCCAACGAAAGCAGGAGAGCTGCGGCCACATGCCGCCCATACCCCTCTGTGTCCGCCTCACGCGGCAAGAGATGGTCCAGTCGTGCGGCACTGTCGTTGAAGCGGCGCAGATACTGCGCACACGGAACGTCCTCGTTGACCATGTAGGCGGCGGCGTGCGACAGCGCCAGCGGCAGGAAGCCCAGCGCCTCGGCCAGCACGACCGCTTGCTCGTCCAGGAGATGGTCCGCATGCGCCGAGCCGAGCCGGTCCTGCAGATAGGCCTCGGCCTCCTCTGCGCTGTAGGTGCCGATGTCCACCACGGCCCGGCCGCCGCCGGACAGTATCGCCTCGTGGCGGCGGGTCGTTGCCACGACGCGGCCGCATCCGAAAGCGGAGGAGGGCGGCCACCACGCCTGCATCGCCTCCGGGTCTGTGAGATCGTCGAGAACGATCAGCCATGAGTGCCGGGTGGTCGCCAGCCACTGCAGGAACAGCCCGGCGTCGGACTCGGCACCCTTCCCGAGAAGACGATCGGCAGCCGCCTCCACGGCGTGCGCGGCATGGGCATAGCGTGCGATGACCTGCTCGATGTCACTGGCGTCGACCCACACCACCAGGTCGACGCCGTTCGCCAACGCCTGATGGGCGTAGGCGGAGGCGAGTTGGGTCTTGCCCACGCCCCCGCCGCCGGACAGAACCTGGGCCAGCACCACCGTGGCATGACCATCCCTGGCACGGTCGATCCGGTCACGCACTGCAGATCGGTCCTGGAACGCGGACGCAAGCACCGGCACCGAGCCCAACCGGATGGGCCAGTGCAATGGCCTGAGCGGTGGCGGAGCGGAGACCATCACCTGGCTGACGTGACCGCTGATGGCCACCGCATGGGCGGCCGAGGCGATCGCGTCGCCCGACCGTTCCACCCGCACGGCCCCTGCACCCGCCGAGGACTGCGGCTCCGGGCCGCGGTAACCGCTCAGCGCGTCACCACCACCCGCGGCGAGGGCATCACCGCTCTCACTGACGCTGGCGGACGGCACCGCTTCGCCCGTGCCCTCCCGGGCACCCGACGCACGCCCCATCCGAAACCGTCTCATCGGCCCTCCCGCCGTCCACCCACAGTCATGGCAGCCCTATCCGGTGTAATCGATGCCGGTACCGGCACTGCTTCCCTGCCCGCGGGCAACCGCATCCCCGCTCTGCTGAACACGAGCCGCTCCGCTGCCGCCAGCGCGACGACGGCGAATGCCGGTATGGGCCCTTCCGCCGCTGCTCGCCTCAGCCCGTCCCGTCCGCGCGGCGATATCCCGTGCTCCGGCGGCCAGCTGGATCCAGGCCCACAGCAAGGCACCCACGCCCGTGGCGGCCTGCACCGAGGCCCCCACCAGTTGCCCTGTGTCCGGCCCGTCGAACAGCCAGAAAGCCGGGGTCGAGACGATCAACAACACGGCAGCAACCGTCACCGCAGCTCTCCGCCCACCTGACATGCTCTGTCCTTCCTCTCACGGCGCCGCCACTGCCTATCGACAGCACCAGCCAACTGGCACGCGAGGTAAGGACGGTCCACGCGCTCACGGCGGTTCCCCTGCTCCCCGACAGACAGGATGCCCTCGGACACGACGGTGGCCCTGGAAGGGTGCCAGCGAAGGGCAACTCGGACTGGGACGGTTCTCCAGACAGTCGAAGATGTCTGATCCGGGTGATGCGCTACCACCGCGGGCGACAGGTTCACCACGTTGAACCGCCAGCTCAGCACCACCTCGGACCTGAGCCCGTACCACCAGCGCTGCCATATCCCCCGAAGCCGCTCGGTGCTGCGGCTGCCCGACTCCGGCTACCCCGTCCTCGATCACGAACCCTCCCGAAGCGCGCTCACCGGCACTGCCCCGGCCGCCGACGTCGGCGGCCCAGGACAGGAACGGGCACAGATTCAATCCCCAGGGTCACGGCGCTTCATGTACCGAGACCCAGTCCGAGTCGGCGCACCGCCCAAACCGGAAGATCGCTAACGGGCGACGGCTGACAGCTACTGCGCGTTACCGCTGCCCGTGATCACGTGGAAATGCTCGAACGGTGCTCATGATCAGACGGAAGTGCTCGCGAGAATGCGGAACCTAGACCGCCTGTAGGTTCCGCGAGTTCATGCGCACTGGTTCCTGCGGAAACGCCGGAATCCGGGCTTCGTGAGCACTACCCATTTCGGCCGATCATGAGCACCAGGACGGTCGCGGAGCCAGGGACCGAGCCCACGGGCTCGACGAACCTGCAGGTCTCGAGATCGACTACTCACCCAACCGCGGAATTGCTCCGACGGTGCTCATGATCACGCGGAATTGCTCACGAAATCGCGGAACCTACACCGCCCTGCTCGGCCTGCAGTTCACGTTCGGCGCGCCCCAGCAACCAGGCGTGACGTCGCGCATCGAACTCGACTTCGTCCCGGTAGGCGTCCTCGGCGCTCCACTGCTGATCATGAACTCGCCGGTGGTACACAACGTCGCTGAGCATGAGACCGGCACTGCGGCCACACACGCCGAGGGCGAACTTGTAATCCTCACCCTTGTGAAGGCCGCCGTGACCCACCGCGCGCGCGAGGCGAGTGTCGGTGAGCAACATGCAGTGGCCGATTGGCGGCTTGCTCGCCATCGGATCCGGCCAGAACGCCCAGACATCGCCGGCCTCGTGGCGCCCCACAGGGGTAGGACACATCCAGGTCCTGAGGCTCCCCGACTCGGCGTGCCAGTCAGCCGACCGACCGGCGACCCAATGCAGCCCCGTGGTGATCGCATGCTCGTTGCGGATGGCCAGCGACGAAGCGGGCAGCCGATCGTCGTCGTCCGCGAAGGCAACACGGGGAGCTCGTACGTAGTTCAAGGCCGTGTTGCGCGCGGGCGCGGGGCCCGGACCCGGCCGTGCGACCACGCTCACTCGCGGGTCCTTGACGATGGCCGGCGGGAGCAAGCCCGGGTCGGCCTGCGGCCCGTTGGGAGCGACGATCCACTCCCAGGTCACGTCTTCCTGGGCAAGGAGGCTCTCATAAAGCTCTTTCAGAAACGGCAGTCGATTCGACCGCAGGCCGGTCGGAGTGATCACAGCAACGGCAGGCTCGTTGAGGGGGTGCATCAGGGTGGGACTCCAGAGCGAAAGCAGCGGGGCGGGAAGGATCAGGCGACTTGGCTGACGCTCAACAGGCAGGACTTGACAGGGAACCTGCATGTTTGCGGTACCGGTAGACCGGCAGGGGGAGGAGGATGCCGGGGGCAAGACTGGTGACGCCGACGGCCGCGACGTAGTCCTCGCCCTGGACGAGACCGCCCATGGGCGCCGCGCGCATTAGCTTGATGCGAGCCAGGATCGTCGTCGGACCGATGGGGATGGTGTCCTGCGGGTCTTTCCAGTACGTCCAGACATCACCAGCGCCGTGCCTTCCGGGCGGCGTCGGGCAGTTCCACAGGGTGGTCGTCCCGTCCGGGTGGAGGTCTTCGCTGTACCCGGCGACCCAGCCCACCTCTTCCGACTTCAGCACCCGCAGCCGGACGGCCATCGCCGTGCCGTGGAACTCATCGTCGTCATCGGCCAGTTGCAGTACGGGGTGCGTACTTCGTTCAGGGCGAGGTTGCGGGCGCACGCGGCTCCGACGGGGTGCGGAAGTGCCAGGGTGCGCACCCGCGGGTCGCGGGCGAGAGATGCGGGCAGCCGAGCAGGGTCGGCACCGTCGATCGCGATCACGGCCTCCCAGGGGACGGACTGCCGGGTGAGGCTGGCGTGCATGGCGGCCAGGTATTCGAGCCGGTCTTCTCGCAGCTGGGTGGCGATGACGACGGTGATCTCGGGGCGTTCGGACACGGGTCGGAAGTTCTCCAGGTGGCGGGTATGGCAGGGGCGAGTCAGCGGCGTACAGAGATCCGGACGACGCTCGTGGTGGTGATCGGCTTGACGGGTGTCGGCGGCTGGGAGGTGCGCGGGGGCATGGTGGCCGGTACGGGGCCACCGGGTGTCCACAGGGCATAGCTGTCGCTGAACCGGGCGCGGGGGTCGGTCCTCCAGTCCACGACGGGTCCGTGGTCCTCGTACTGCGGGATGACCTCGATGCCGTGCGGGCGGAGGATGTACCCCAGTTCAGACCGTCGGTGGAGGCTTCGGTGACGGTCATGCGCTGCGGCGGGGATCCGTCGGGGGTGATGAGGTTGTCCAGCTGGCTGCTGGGGTGGCTCTCGCCCCCGGCCAGGGCTTGGCGCAGCGGGTCGGGGGCACCGTCGAGGAGGTCGGTGCCCAGCTCGGACCAGCCGACGGAGACGCTGTCGATGAGGTGCTGGGACATGGTCTCCAGGTCGCCGGCGAAGCGGTGCTGGTAGGCGGCGAGGAGGAGGGGGAGGTGGTGGCTGGGGTAGCCGTCCCAGTGGATGTAGACGCCGGTGAATCCTGTACTAGTGGGGCGGGCGATGAGAGGGCGCGTGGCCAGGGGGCCTCCGGGATGAGTTGGGGGAGGACGCGGCATCGGTGAGCAGCAGCGGGCAGCGAGGCCGGCGCGCGCGACGCGGAGCGGTGGCTCGGTGATGTGTCGCCGGTGGTCAGCAAGCCGCCGGTTCACCCAGCGAATTCGGTGCTCAGTGCATGCGGGCGTCGGTGTCGAAGAGCCGGCTTTCGTGCGGGTGGAGGAGGTGCTGGACGATGAAAGATCGTCCAGCAACCTTCCACAGGCCGCGGCCTCGGTTGAGGTGAGCGATGGCTTCGGTCTCGACGGAGGTGAGGCCGAGGAGGGCGGCTGCGGCGTGGAGCTGGTCGGTTTCCTGCCGGTAGACGATGCGGGTGGAGCAGTCGGCCAGGAGGCCCTCGGCGAGGGCGCGTCCGCGGGATCCGGCGTCGCCGGCGGTGAGCAGGTCGGACAGGCGGTGGATGACCATGAGGTTGGCGATGCCCAGGCCGCGGGAGAGTTTCCACTGGGACTGCATGCGCTGGAGGAGGCCGGGGTGTCGCATCAGGCGCCAGGCTTCGTCGTAGACGATCCACCGGCGTCCGCCGTTGGGGTCGGTGAGGGCGGATTCCATCCAGGCGGAGGCGCAGGTCATGGCGAGGACGAGGGCGGTGTCGTCGCCGGAGCCGCCCAAGCGGGAGAGGTCGATGGTCAGCATGGGTGAGTTCGGGTCGAACCCTACGGTGCTGGGCGCGTCGAACATGCCGGCGAGGTCGCCGTGGACCATGCGGCGCAGGGCGTGGGCGAGGTCGCGGGCGGCGTCGCCGAGGTGGCCGGACATGCTGCCGCTGGCGACATCGAGGGCGGTGGGGTTGTTGAGGGTGGCGGCGATGTCGCCGAGCAGCGGGGTGCGTCCGGTGGCGGTGGCGTGGTGGACGACGGCGTCGAGGGCGACGTCGAGCGCGGTGTGCTCCATCGGCATCAGGTCCCGTCCGAGGACGGTACGGGCCAGCGAGCCGAGGAGCAGCAGGCGCCGTTTGCGGATCTCGCTCGCCCAGTCGGCCTCGGAGACGCTGTTCGGCCGGGGAGCGGCGTCGAGGGGGTTGAGCTTGCCCGGCAGGCCGGGCCCGAGGGCGATGGAGGTGCCGCCGAGAGCGTTCGCCACGGGCGTCCACTCGCCCTTCGGGTCGCACGGGACGTAGACGCGGTAGCCGAAGGCGACCGACCGCAGTGCGAAGGACTTCGCCAGGGCGCTCTTGCCTTGCCCGATCACGCCGGCCAACAGCACATTCGGATTGGTGAAGCCTTCGATCTTGCCGTAGAGGGCGAACGGGTCGAAACAGAAACTCGCTTCGGCGTGGACGTCGCGGCCGATGTAGATGCCCTCGGCGCCGAGGCCGCCTTCGGCGAGGAAGGGGTAGGCGCCGCTCGCGGTGGCGGTGGTCATCCGGTGGGCGGGCAGTTTGAGCCTGTTGCCCCGGGCCGAGGCGGGCCCCGGTCTTCCGCGGAGCGGGTAGAGGGGAGCGGGTGCTTCCTGCTCGGTGGGTTCCTGCCCGTGCGGATGGGCGGCAGCTTCGGCGCGGGCCTTGGCAGCGGCCTCGGCGAGCTGGCGCCGGGCGGCTTTGCGGGCGGCGCGGTCGGTGCCGTGCGGGGTGAACAGGGGAGAGGCCGAGGCGCGGCGGGCGCGGCGGGCGGGCCGGTGGGTCATCGGTCGTGCTCGATTCGGCGGTGCCCGCTCATGCGGCGTGTTCGACGGTGTGGCCGGGGAGCGGGGTGTTGAGATCGGTAGGGGTGGTCCTGCGGCGGATGGCGTGCCCGGCGCCGAGGTGGCGCTGGCAGATGGTCAGCACCGGCGGTCCTTCCGGCAGTCGCTCGGGCCGGCACTCGGGGCCTGCGGTGCCGTTGGGTGCTGGGGGGAGGAGGTGGAAGGCGTCGTGCACGGCGGCGGTGGCCTGCCACAGCCGGGCGTGTGCCGTGGCAAGGTGCCGGCCTGCGGCCGGGAGCGGGGGCCGGGTTGCGCCGGCGAGGTGGTCGAGCAGCTGGTGCAGCGCGGTGAGGTGCGCGTGCAGCACGTCGAGCTGGACGCGGTCGGCGGCCGTGGCCGGGGCTCTTTGGGCCACAGTGTGGGTGTGGTGGCGGATGCCGGCGGTGGCGGCGCGGAGATAAGGGTGCGACTCGGCGGTTGCAGAGGGGGAGGAAGACATGGGGCCTTGCTGCTGTGGGGAAAGGGGTCAGCGGTGGCGGTGACGCGCGGCGTTCACCGGGGTGGGCGAGGGGCATCCGGGCAGAGGCGTGATCCGCGAGCGGGCTGCGGCAAGGCGTTGCTGCTCGGACCGAAGATCGATGTACGGATCAGGTGTCGGCAGGCCGGGGCGGCTCCGGTCGGGACGGAATTGGACGACCGGCGCAGCCCCCGGGCTGTTGTGCGGAATTTGGTCCGTGCGCCACTCCTGGAAGGAGGGGAGCTGCTCGAGAGCATGGCGGGCGGAGTTGAGGTCGGTGCCCAGAACGGCGAACTGCGAGGGGCTTTCCCCGTCGATGCTTTCCAGCCCGCTGTAGGTGAGAGTGAAGGTGCGAGGTGGCAGCGGCCCGACAAGGCGGGTGAGCTGGTCGACGAGTGTGTCGAGGTGCTCGCTGGACTCGATGGCCGCGGTGAACCGGGCTTCGTCGTATTCGGCGTAGCGGTCTTCCACTACATTGCCGTCGGAGTCGCGGTAGCGGTCGAGCTCTTCCTTGTGCTTGGCGGCAAGGTCCTGGTAGTCGGCCAGAAGCTCCCGAAGCCTGTCAATCAGGTCAGTGGGGCTGGTTGTTGTCACGAGCGCATCCCAGGGTGGGTGTAGGGCTACAGGGCGGTGCGGGCCAGGGGCAGGGCGCCGAGGGTCAGGGCGTCGGGTTGCTGGTAGTTCAGTCGGCGCAGGTCGACTTGGGCGGTGACGGCGGCGGTTTCGATCTGGGCGCAGGCGGCGTCGAGGAGGGCGTCGGTTTCCGCGCTGACGGTGAGCAGGCCGGTCAGGGCGACGTCGGCGTGGCCGGCGATGAGCTGGCGTTCGCGGACCTTGACGTCGGCGTACTCGATGGAATCGGCTTCGTTGTCGACCTGGCCGCGGCGGGCGCGCTCGTTGGCGTCGGCGATGATGGCGGCCTTCTTGCGCTGCACGTCGCGCAGGGCGGACTCCAGCCCCTGGGGCTTGTATATAAGGGAGAGGCTGCGGCGGACGCCGGCGGTGAACATCAGCCCGTGCAGGAAGCCCGGCGAGGTTTCGGTGCGGGGCCAGTCCTCGATCCAGTAGGTGGCGTGGCGGGCGGAGTCGGTGATCACCCGGTCGGACTCCTCGACCTGGACCACGGGGCCTGCGGCTGCCGGGTCGGCTTCGGCCCGTCCGGTGTCGGACCACTGCTGCAGGGCAGAGAGCGCCTTGGGGTCGTAGGCGGTGCGGATGACGGCGGCGATCTCGCGCGCGGTGAGCCAGCCGGTCACCATCAGCCCGGCGTTGCGGGCGGCCTGCGCGACGGAGGCGGTGGTCTGCTCCATCACTGTGAACGCCCCGGGCAATCCTCCGCCTGCCTGGCTGATCAGCCGTTTGGCGGCCTTCATATCCAGCGAGATCGCCAGGTACGCCTCGTGCGGGGCGGCGGCCGGTCCCGCGGAGGCGACGAGGTCGGCATACACCTGTCCGGCGACGGGCGTCTGGGGCCGGCCCTGCTGGGCCCAGTGGCGGGCGAGGGTGTCGCCGGAGTCGGGCACGGTGCGCTCCAGGACCTGCACGGTGGCGACGTGGCCGGTGCGGGCGATGCCGGCCAGGGCGCGTCCCCACGCGGCGACGTTGTGGTTCTGGGTGGCGGGGTCCAGCAGGGCGAAGGCGCGGGAGGAGACGCGGGCGACGGCGGTCAGGGTCTGGTGGTGTGGGTCGTGTACTGCGGCGGCGCCGTTCGCCGAGTCGCCGGGGGTGACCACCCGCAGCGAGGCGGTGGTGCCCGGCAGGTGCAGCAGGCCGTCCTGGCGGGGGCGGGAGACCGGCCGGGCCAGCCACAGCGTCTGCCCGGTACGCCGGCGATGGGCGTAGCGCGTGACTATCGGGGCCCAGTCGATCAGCGACCGGCCGCCTCGGCGGATGGTGACCAGGGACGCGCTCGTCACCCACAGCGGGGCGAGCACGACGGCGCCGACCAGGCCGGTGCTCACCACGGTGATCAGCAGCAGCGCGAGGGTGCACGAGACGAGGACGAGCTGGGGCAGGGACAGGCCGAGCAGGACCCCCCGTCGGGACCGGTGGGGGAATTTGACCGTCAGGGGGGCGACGGAGAGATCAGACATGAGCTGTTCCGGGAGGGTGCGCGGGGCGGGGCCGGGGGTGGGACGCACCGGCTGAGTGGTCGGTGCGTCCCGCCCCTGACGTTGGGCGGGGCGGAGGATCAGATGCCGGTGGGCGGCGGCGTCGGGGAGACGGGCCCGTTCACCGCGTCCCCCGTGGACGAGGCTGGCGGGGCGCCTTGCGGCGGGGGCGTGGCGCCGGTCGGCGGTGCGGACATCCATCCGCCACCCTGTCCAGACGCGGCCGCGGACCCTGATCCGCCGTTGCCGCCGCCTCCGCCCTGGCCGGGGCCGCCACCGAACTGGCCGCTGGTGTCATCCGTCGGGCGGGTCGGCGGAGGCTGGACAGCCTGCTTCAGGCCGTTCTTCACCCCGCCGCCTCCGGAGGACTCGCCGCCGCCCTGGCCGCCGCTGCTGGTGGGGGCGATGTCGCCGGGGAAGCCGCCGGGAATCGCGTCGGGACCTTGCGGTGCCGCGGCGCCGGCGGCACCTGCTCCGGCAGCGGCGCCACCGGTTCCGGCCGCTGCGGCGGCCTGGGCGCCCTTGCGGGCGGCTCGTTCGGTGTGCTGCTTGGCCATCTGGGCACCGGCTCCGCCGGCGCGGTGGATGTCCTCGCCGTTGGTGCCTTCCGATGCCCAGTGGACGAACTTGAAGGTCGCGTACGGGCAGAGCAGGACGAGGATCATGATGACGATGCCGGACATGACGTCGGCGAGTGCGCCGAGACCGTCCTTGGAATCCGCCTTGCCCATGGCGGAAATGCCCAGGAGGAAGATCACGGTCATCAACAGCTTGCTGCAGACCAGTGTGGCGGTGGCTTCGATCCAGCCCCGTCTCCAGCGGCGGGCGACTTCCCAGCCGCCGCCCGCTCCGGCGAACACGGCGAGGGTGACCATGACGAGGATGCCGACCTTGCGGACCATCATCACGCACCAGTACAGGAACGCCCCGATGGCGGCGCCGATGCCGCAGAAGGCGCACACCAGCCAGCCCAGCGGGCCCAGGGCGCCGAGCTGGGACACCTTGACCATGCGCCGCACGGCGTCGGACAGCGAGGATTCGGCGGCCTTGAACAGGCCGTCGGACAGCGCGTCGACGACTTCGATGGCCACGGTGGTGGCGGCGATGGCGGAGAAGGCGAACAGGACGCCGGACATGGTGCCGGTGAACGCCTGACCGAGGGCTTGGCCGTCGCGTTTGACCGCGGCTCGGATGAGCTGGGCGCAGAAGGTGGCGACGAGCAGCACGAGGCCGATGGGCAAGATCAGTTCGTAGTTGCTGCGGAACCAGCCGGCACCCAAATCGACCTGGGTGGTCTTGTTGACGGCTTCAGCGGCGAGATCGGCCGCCGCGGCGGCCAGCTGGCCGGTGCTCTTGGCGATCCAGTTGCCGATGCCTTCGGTGATCGCTTTGCCCGGGTCGGACGCGAAGTCGATGGCATCGGCGGCGGCGCAGACCTTGCCCGCGATGGGGATGGAACAGAAGTCCACTGAAACGTTTCCTCCTTTCTTGGGTCAGTGGCCCGTCACGGGGCGACGCGGTGTGCGATGGAGACCAGGGAGCAGTCACGGGAGGGGCGGCACTGCACGGCAAGGGTGACCGAGCGGTCCTCGGCTCCGCCGCCGCCCTGCTTCCAGGTGATCTGCTGCTTGCCGGTGACGGTGACGGCGTAGATATACGCCTCGGTGATCGCGGACGGGCTGTCGGCCAGGGCCTGCTTGAACGCCGACGGGAAGTGCGCCTCGGTGATCTTCACGGTGGCGTACTGGGCATTGTCGGCCATCCGTGACCACAGCACCGGGTCGGGCACCTGGGCGGAGATGGAGGTCCAGTCGGTGTACTTGGTCTCCTTGGTCATCCACGCGGCCATTCCGGCCAGTTGCTGGTCGCGGTTGGTGGTGCGGGTGTCGTAGGACCACAGCATCACCGCGGCGGCCTTGGCGTAGGCGAGCGGGTCGGACAGCTGCGGAGGCTTGGGCACCGAGCCCGTCCCCGGGGTCGTCTTCGGCACGGACTGTGACGCCGACGTGCTGCTGGGGGAGGGGGCGGCGGTGTCGTCGTGGTCCTGGCCGCCGCTGCCGGTGGCCCACGCGGCCAGGCCCGCGACGGCGAGCAGGACGCTCAGCACGAGGACACCGGCGAGGACGCGGGCCTTGGCCGACCAGGTGGTGCCGTAGCTGGAGAGGGATGAAGGGAAGCGCGGCATCAGTGGACCTGCGTCCCCAGCGCGGAGAAGAAGGCGACGATGCCGTTCGCGGCGCCGAGGCCGAGGGCGGCGCCGGCCGCGACGACCGTGCCCTTCTTGCCGTTGGCCTCGGCCTGGTGGCCGCCGGTGTGGTGGCCCCAGGCCCACACGCCGAGCGAGACGGCCAGCGCGCCGACCACGGCGACGATGCCGAAGAGGTTGATCGAGCTGACCACGTTCTTCAGCACCGACAGGCCGGGCAGGCCGCCCTCCTTGGGCGTGACACCTGGGTCGTAGGCGAGGGTGATGACGCGGTCTGCGAGAGACATGGGTATGGCGGAACTCCTTGCAGACGCGGGCAGGCGGGAGCCCGCGGTGAGGGGGAGAAGCGGAGGGGATGGCGGCAGCCGGGAGGGCGCCGGGCGCCGGGCGCCGGTGCGCGGCCGGGCGGTGGCGGGAGGGGCGTTCAGATGACCCGGCGGGCGGCGAGGATGTCCCAGCCCTTGACCGGCTGGATCCGCACCGGCCGGGTCGTGCGCGGCGCTTCGATCACAAGACCGGCGCCCATGTACATCCCCACGTGCTCGGGGACGGCGGCGGTGCCGCGGGTGAACAGCAGGTCACCGGGCTGCAGGCTCTTGGGCGAGACGGACTTGCCCTCGTTGACCTGGGTGTAGGTCGTGCGGCTGAGCTGGACGCCGGCATGGGCGTACGCCTGCTGCATCAGCGAGCTGCAGTCACACCGCCCCATCGGGTCCGGGCCGTGCGGGTTGGTGCACTCGCCGCCCCACTGGTACATGGTGCCGAGCTGGTGCATCGCCCACTCGATGGCCTTGCGCGCCTTGGGGTTGGCGTCCTTGGGAACCGAGTAGCCCTTGGGTACGGCCCCTTCGGGGATCGGTCCGTACCCGGATCCGTCCTCGCCGGGCTTGCACCCTCCGCCGGCGGGCGGGGCCGGCGTGTCCTTGCTGTTCTTGGTGTCGGCGGCGTTCTTGCCGCCGTTCGGGAGCGTTTTGACGATGGCCTGCTGCAGGGCGCGGGCCAGCGGCTCCCACTGCGCGTACGCGTCGGGAAGCCCGGACGCCTGGACGGCCTGCGCGGCCTGGGTGACGGTCATCTGCTGCCACCCGTGCACCTCGAGCAACGCCTTGTAGAACTTCGTCGAGGCGTAAACGGGGTCGCGGATCTGCTGGGGGGTGCCCCATCCCTGGCTGGGGCGCTGCTGGAATATCCCGAGCGAATCGCGGTCGCCGTAGTTCAAGTTGCGGATCCGCGATTCCTGCGTGGCAGTGGCGAGCGCGACGATCTGTCCGCGCTCGGGCACCTTCAAGGAGAGGCCGGTGGCCACGATGGTCTTGGCGTTCGGGATCTGCTCGGCGGGCAGCTCCAGGCCCTCGACGTGGACATCCTTCTTCGAGCCCTTGCCGCCGAGGATGGAGGCGACCTGCTTGGCGACGGCGTCGGTGTCGACGTCAGCGCCGGTAGTGCAGCTCGCGGCCTGGGATTGAGCACCGCCGGAGCCGGCCGCGGCGGTCGCCGCGGCGCCGGCGATCAGGAGAGGGGAGAGGCAGACGACGCCGAGGACGGCGACTATGCCCTTCAACCCGCTCCGCCTCCCGGAAGGCGCTGGGAACGCGGCGGCCGTTCAGGCAGCAGAGGGAAGCGGTGGATCACTGTGATTCCTTCGAAGTGAGGCCCGGCCGCGCACGCGTGGAAAAGGTGGAAAGGGTTCGGAGGCCGGGGTGGTGGGTGAACCGAGGCCGGCAGACGGGGCGCGAGTGGCAGCTCGACGCCCGGGCCAGCGGGCAGGTCAAGTGGGCCGGGACAGGGTGAACCTCCGTGAGGGCACGAGAGAGGGAAGGAGGCGCCAACGGCGGTGTGCGCCTGGCGGTTCCAAAACAGTAAGCGGCGATTCCCGGTTGGCGAAAAAGCCGGGCGGTCAAAGCCCGAGCCCGGCACTTACGGCTGGCGGTACCGCTCAACCGGGGATCGTGGCCTACAATTTTGGCACTCTCCCCCTCGCACCCCGCCACTTCGGCTCGTGGGCTTCCCTATGCCCGCATGCATACGCGGGGATCATGCGAGGGCCTGAGCGGCCTTCTCTCTCATCTCCCGGACCCGGATTGGGGATTCCCTTTGCCTTTTTCTCTTCACCAGGGCGACGCGCTGAGCGTGCTGTCCAGCCTGCCGGACAACTGCGTCGACTCCGTCATCACCGACCCGCCCTACAACTCCGGTGGCCGGACAGCGAAGGAGCGCACGAGTCGAACCGCGCGGCAGAAGTACACCTCCGCCGATGCAGGCCACCAGTTGCCGGACTTCACGGGCGAGAATATGGACCAGCGCAGTTACGGCTTCTGGCTCACGCAGATCATGACCGAGGCCCATCGCCTGACCAGGACCGGCGGTACCGCGCTGCTGTTCACCGACTGGCGGCAGCTGCCCATCACCACGGACGCCATCCAGGCCGCCGGCTGGCTGTGGCGTGGGGTGCTGACCTGGCACAAGCCGCAGGCCAGGCCGCAGAAGGGACGCTTCACGCAGAACTGCGAATTCATCGTCTGGGCCTCGAACGGCCCGATTGACGGCTCGGCCAACCCCGTATACCTGCCTGGCCTGTACAGCGCCTCGCAGCCCTCGGGGAAGAACCGGCAGCACATCACGCAAAAGCCCGTGGAGGTGATGCGCGAGCTCGTACAGATCGCTCCGCTGGGCGGCACCGTCCTCGACTTCTGCGCCGGCTCCGGATCGACGGGAGTCGCCGCCCTACTTGAGGGCCGGGACTTCATCGGCATCGAGAAGACCAAGCACTACGCCGGAATCGCCGCCGACCGGCTCACCGACACCCTGCGCCAGACCCTCACCCAGGACGACGTCGCACTCTCCGCCTGAACCGCTGTCCGGCGTACGGAACGTGGAAGCGGCTGTCGTGCCGTGCGCCGGCGCTTTATAGCAGGCATTCCCCGGTTAGCGAAACCGGGGAATGCCCGGATGGTTGGAGCCGCACTTCACTACTTATGGCCGCGGCTGCAAGGAGATCCATTCGTGCCTGAATCCGTCGACCCCCGTGACGAGGGGGAAATGGAGCCGATCCGGCTCCCGGACTCCAACCTGGAAAGCATCGAGGCCAGCGTCCGCCGGCTGATGGAACAGTCAGCCGAGCAGGCCCGGCAGCTCGACCACCTGGCCGCTGCCCCCGACCCGTCCCCCTCGCCGTTTCCCGCCTTCGGCATGCCGGGTCTGCCCGGCATGCCCCCGCTGCCCACCGCACCGCCGGAGCCCCGGCCGATCCTGGAGCTGGAGGGCGAGGAGTACGAGAACGAGCTGGACACCCTCTCCGACTGGGTGGACGACTTCCTGATGCCCACCTACGGCGCCGAGGTCACCACCGCCTCCCCGTGGTGCCAGCAGTGGCAGGAGCACGACGACGTGGTCGCCTGGCTGCACGCCCTGTGGATGGCCTACCAGCAGCACAAGGACCCCGAAGCAGGCCCCTCGGGGCCGTTCGTGTGGCACCGCGACTTCCTCACCCACGCCATGACGACCGTCCGGGCACCGGGCGGACCGCTCTCGGCGTGCATGACCGACCCCGACCGGCCCGCCCACCGCCTGCTCCCCGGCCCGAAGCCCTCACTCCGCTCGGTACGCGCCGACTCCGAGGAACCGGAGGAGAACACAGACGCGGCCGAGGCCGGCTCATGACGGACCAGCCGGCTTTCGGCCTGAGCTTCGACCCCCGCGCGCTCACCGACTTGCTCCAGGCCCCCAGCGACATCCGCGACCTCGCCCTCGCCCAGCTCCAGGACGTCGTCAACGCGCGGATGTTCGGCGGCAAGCTGGCCGGCGACCTGGAGGGCTACCGGAAGGTCTACGTCGACTCGCGCAACGCCTGGCGCATCGTCTACGCGCAGCGCCCGGCCCCCGCCGGTTCTGCCCACCGCAAGGAGATCCACGTCGTCGCGGTACGGCAGCGCGCCGAATTCGACGTCTATGACACCGCCCGGGCCCGCCTGGGCATCACCCGGGGCCCCATGAGCACGCGCACCCACGCCGCCCGCGCCCGCTCCCCGCAGATGGGCACCCACCGGCCCACCCCGAAACCGGGCCCGCCGTACGCGATGCCCGGCCTGCCCCAACCCGCGAACACACCCACCCTGTCGAAAGGTCCTCTCCGTTGACGACGTCCCCCGCCCTCCTCGAAGCGCTCGTCAGCCGCCTGCTGGAGGACGAACCGCTCCAGGAGAACCCGCACCACCGATGGCTGCTGGATACCTTCTTCACCATCCAGCTCCTCGACGAGCACATCCTCGACATCGTGGACAGCGGCACGCGCGCTGGAGCTTGCCCCTTCGATGACCTGGTGGACCTCACGGCCCTGCTCCTCGCCCGGCTGCACGCCGGAGACGAGCTGCGAGCGCTCCTGTCGTCAGCCTGCTGCTGCACCCGCGCAACAGCAGACGGCGCACCCAGGGACGCCACCGATGCCCCGGACCCGGGCCGGGCCGAGCCGTCGGACTGCATCGTCGACGCGTGCTTGAAGGTCTTCGGCGACCGTGGCGACCCGGACGCCATGGCCTCCACCGACCTCGTCGCCGCACTGCGGAGTCTTCCCGGAGTCGCCGAGGACCGCTGGCGCTACGCCGATCTCACCCCGGCGCGCCTGGCCAGGCTCCTGTCCCGGTACGAGGTCTCCCCCCGCGACATCACCCTCCCCGACGGCCGCCGCCGTAAGTCCTACCGGCGTGCAGCCCTCCAGACTGCTTTGCGGGACCGCCGCTGCTGAACCACCCCGCCGTTCATCTCACCCGGCCTGTACGGGCGGCGGACTGGCACCTGGTCGACGACCTGCACCGGCGCTGCTCACCGGAGAACCTTCTGCGCCGATGGGGCCGTACCCGCGTCACTCGCCGCCATCTCGAACGCCTGCTGGAGCACAGCACCTGCTGGATCAGCCAGGAAACCCGCCCTCCAGGTGGCCGACGCCCATCAGCGCCGCGGCATCGGCACCGCCCTGGTCCGGCACGTCGCCGCGCATGCCCATGCCCGGGGTGTGCACACCCTGGTCGTGCACACCGACGCGGCCAACACTCCGATGCTCCGCCTCCTGCAGCACCTTGGCCCTGCTCAGCACGTGCGCGACGGCACCCGCATCGACGTCCGGATTCCCCTCGGCCGTGCGCTATGACATCACCTCAAGGAACCCCTGCACCTCATGTCCACCACTCGCGCGCCGACCACGGCACGAAAGGCGCTGACGGCACTGGATCACCGCGTCGAGGGCGCCACCGGCCGCAGCGTCGACCAGCTGTGGGAGCACCGCGACCGCGGTCTGCTCGACGAGCCCCATCGCCGTCTGGTCGACGCCCATCGCGGCCTCGCCCAGGCCGAAACCTCGGTGACCTTCCACCGTGTCCTGCTGCACCGCTTGTCCTCCGGCGAGTTCCCCGTCGATGCGGCCCTGTTCGCGCGCATCGGCCGCACCGTCGATCAGCTGAAGCAGGCAACAGCCACCCGCGGCGAACGCCAACAGCACCTGGTGGCCGTCCTGGAGCCGCTCGAGACGGCCGCCCGTGAGCACGCCTCGTTCGACGGCCGGGAGATGACGGCACCGGATATCGCCGCGCTACTGGCCATCGCCCAGGGCGCCAAGCTGCACGAGCACCTGCTCACCCAGCGCCTGTCGGTCGTCACCGCCTCCGGAACCCGGTTTCCCTACAGCCAACTTCAGCGCCTGGAAGACGCCGGTCTCGTCCAACGCGACACCTCCCACCCCGTGCACGCGGGACAACCCGTCACCCTCACCGAAGCCGGCCGCGCGGCGCTGCCCGGATCGCGCCGCACGAGCCCACCCGCCGTGCCCGGCCGGCGGGCCGGGGCCTGGCCGGTGCCGCAGGCGGCCCATGTCCGCCACGATCCGGCCTCCGGCCACCGCCCCTGACATCGAAAGCCGCCATGCCGCATTCCGAACCCGACCCTTTCCACCTCGACGGATATGAAGCCGAAAGCCCAGCCCTCGAGGAACAGTTCTGGCAGCACATCGCCATCAATCAGGCCGACCTCACGGTGCTGGCCCAGCACCACACCGACGATGACAGGCACAGCTTTTACGTCCTCCACGACGGCGCCGCGACCTGGGGCGTCCCGGGGGAGCCGCAGATTATCGCCTTGCACCTGCAGCGGGACCCGGCCGCTCGTGCGTTCGGCTTCCAGCACGCGGTACTGCCGTTGCCGACGATGGCCCAGTCCTGGCTGATCGCCCGTGGCTGCCCGAAGGAGACGATCGGCCTGCCGGACGGCATGGGCACACGCCCCGCCGACGAGACCACCCGGGCCCTGCAAGAGCGGCTGATGACTGACGGCGACCACTTCGCCCTGCTGCACAGCTACACCGACGACACCACGGACCGGCCGGAGACCGTGGTCCTGCTGCGGGCCCTGGACGAGCGGGCACCTCTGCCCTTCCGGATTCTGCTGGAGGAAGCCGACCTCGACGCGGGCACCCACACGCTGCGCGAAGGCGCCTTCGCCACCTACGAGGTCGCGACGGAGTGGTGCGAGGACCACCTCACCGGCGAGACTCCCACCCTGCCGGCGGCTGCGCCGCCCCTACGCCGCCGCCCGGCGCCCCTCACGCCTGCACGGCCGGCGTCGGGCGTACCACCGCGTGGCCGCAGCCGCTGACGGTGCGGCCCTTGCGGCGACCTCTGATTGCCGACGGAGGGCACCAGCCAACGCGAGAGCTGGCCCACAGCAGCTCATTCCTGTCTAGCGCGACCGGGAAATTCCCAGACCCGTATCCGTCCGTCCCCGATGGCATTCCCCGGGAGCGTCTCTCTGAAAGCCACTATGCAGCACACCGATCCAGACCTCTTCCGCCTCAACGGATACGAAGCCGAAAGCCCGGATGTCGAGCAGCAGTTCCGGCAGCACATCGCCTTCGATCAGGATTACTTCACGGTGCTGGCCGAGCACCACACCGACGATGCCGGACAAAGCTTCTACGTCCTCCATAACGGAGCCGAAATTCCCGGCGATCCGCAGATCGTCGCCCTACACCTGCAGCGCGACCGTGCCGCTCACACCTTCCGATTCCAAAGCACCGTACTGCCGTTGGCGGTGATGGCCCAGTCCTGGCTGATCGCCCGTGGCTGCCCCAAGAAGGCGATCGGCCTGCTGGACGGCATGGTCACACGCCCCGACGACGAGACTACCCGGATCCTGCAAGAGCGGCTGATGACCGACGGCGACCATTTCGCCTTGCTGCGCAGCCACACTGACGACACCACGGACCGGCCCGAGACCGTGGTCCTGCTGCGCGCCTTGGACGAACGGGCACCTCTGCCCTTCCGCGTCCTGCTGGAGAAAGCCGACCCCGACAAGGGCACACGCAGGCTGCGTGAAGGAGGCTTCGCCACCTACAAGGCCGCGGCGGAGTGGTGCCAGGACCACCTGACTGGCAAGGCCCCCGCTTTGCCGACGGCTGCGCCGCCCACAGACCGCCGCCCGGCGCCCCTCACGCCCGCACAGCCCGCACCGGCCGTACCACCGCGTGGCCGCGGGCGTTGACGGCGCGGCCGGCGCGATGACTTCGGGTTGCTGTCGGAAAGCACTGGCCTTCGTGTGAGGGCCGGAACATAGCAGCCCATCTCCGGTTAGCGAAACCGGGAATTGTCCAGACCCTTGTATCCATCCCCATCGGCATTCCGGAGGGGCATATCCCTATCTCCTCCTATCTTCCCAGGGGTTACTTCTCCATGTGTTCTTCCAGATTCGCTGTCCACGCCGCTGTCCTCGGGGCGCTGTCCCTGCCGTTCGCCTTCACTGCCCAGGCCCATGCAGCGCCCGCTGCAGCCCCGACCGTCGCGCCCGAATACTGCCACCGAACCGGCCCGTGGGTGATCGACGCGAGCGCGGTCACCATCCGCTCCAGGGCCACCAGCAACTCCACTGCCGTCGGCATTCTGTACCGGGGCCACAAGTTCACCGTTCACAAGTCGAGCGGGGGCTGGCGCTACATCACCGACCGAACGACGGGCGTTACCGGCTGGGTCTCGGGCACTTACGTCTACAACGAGGTCTACGTCTGTCTGGACTAATTCCCCATCCCTAGCAGCCGGATCTGCCACTCAAAGCGTTTTCGAGGGGGCAGGCCGGGCCCCTTTGCCTCGTCGGAATACTCACTGTGAGGAGCTGGCCGTGTCCGACGACGTCGACGATGTGATGGGCGTCATCACCCAGCAGATCGAGACCCGATTCCACATGAGCCTGCCCGAGTTGCGCCGGGCCGTGATGGCTGCCCCGCATGCCAACCAGCAGGCGACCGAAGTTGTGCACTGGATTGGCCTGCTGGCGGAGTCCCAGACGGTGCTGGAGCGAGCCGAGGACGACCTCGTCGCGGTCCTCATCCAGGATCCGGTACCGCTCGACGATCCGGCGATGGAACGTGCCCACCGGGTGAATGCGGCCGTCACGGTCCGGGACGGCCGCGCCCTGGTCGTGCGCCACCTCCTGGACTCCGCCGCCCCCGCCAGGCACGGATCCGGCCCCCGGCGCGGCGCCGCCCTGGCCACCGGCCAGGGGCCGGCCCTGCAGACCAGCCCACCGACCCGTCCGTCGGCCCCGGCGGTTCCGGCACGGGGAGCAAGGCGATGAGTGTGAGCATGAGGCCCAGCAGCCAGGACCGCCGGCTGGAGGATGCCTTCGGGTCCATCATCGGCGTGCTGTACGAAAGGGCGCTCACCGAGGAATCACCGGCGGCGCTGCGACGCGCCATGGAGCTGCGCAGCTTCCTCGCCCTTGCGGAGGAACAGGTCGCCCGGGTCCGCGACCGTGTCCATCAGGCCACCGGCCCCGACCGCGATATGGGCGAGCTGTCGGCGGAGGACCTGCGGGTGGACGCTTATTGGTTGGAGGCGGCGCTGGACGCCCGCGACGGCTACCGCGTCGCCCTGGACGAACTCCTTCACACCATGCCCTCGTCGCTCCCCGACCGGACGCGGCCAGTGCAGCTGGTCCAGCCGAGGGTCACCACAGCCCTTCCACCGGCCGCCCCAGCAGCTGGCCGTGCCGGGGCGGCGCGGACCCGGCGTCTCTGAAAGACCAGCCGCTTGCCCCACCCCACGTCCCAGACCATCGCCGAACGTATCGAAGCGCTCTACGGGCAGCCGCTCGCCGCCCTCGAAGCCCACGCCGCCGCCACGGCGCACGACAGCATGCTGGCCGCCCTCCTCGTCAGCCACGCCAGCCTCGCCCTCGCCGAACGGAACATCGCCTTCCAACTCGCACGGCTCCAGCAACTCAGCGAGCCGGAGCGCGAGATCGGCCACTTCGATGCCGGTCACATCCTCGATTGCGCCCGCCGCATCACCGAATCCGTCGCTGTCCGCGACGCCCACGCCAAGAGCGTGAGTGCGGTCCTCGCGAGCCTGCGCCGCCTGCCTGTCCCGGACACCCAGGTCCCCACGGCGGCCCCGACTGCAGTACCGGCACCAGCGGCATCTGCCGCCGCCCGCACCCGCTGACCGCTCCGCCCCCTTCGTTCAGGAGTCCCCCTTTGGCCACCACCGATCTGCCCCGCACCAACGACCTCTCCCGCGTCACCGAGACACTGGAGATGATCGCCCCGCGCTGGAGCGTCTGGGTGCTGATGACGCTCGCCGAACAGCCGCTGCGCTACGCGGAGATCAAGCCGAAGCTGCCGTGGCTCGCCGACGGCCAGCTCCACCCCCGGCTCCGCAAGCTCACCGACGCCGGCCTGGTCGAACGCACCGCATACGCCCCCCGGCACGTCACCTACGGCCTCACCACCCGCGGCGCCGAACTGATGCCCGCCCTGATGGTGATCGCCACCTGGGGAAACACGCACCTGGAGAAGGACCTGGTGCCCAATGCCAAGACCGGCGAACTCGAGCCCCAGCGCATCCCAGCGGCCGACAACATCGAAGACACCCTCGCTCTGCTCACCCCCCGCCACGCCACCCCGCTGCTGTGGTCGCTCAAGGCACGCGGCACCAGCAGCGCCAAGGAGCTGGCCGTCGAAGCGATGCCGGGCTACAACCTCAGCACCGTCTACCCGCCGCTGCGCCAGCTCATCGACGACGGCCTCGTCGAAGTCACCGACGCTTCGGCCTTTCGGCTCTCCGCCACCGGCCACGCCCTGGCCCCGGTCTACGGCGCCCTGTCGGCATGGGCAGCGGGACGCCCGGTGACCAACGCCCCCGCCCACGCGCTGTGGGGGCAGGCGCTGTCCCCGTCACAGGGACGGACCGGAACGTGGGTCACCCACCAGGAGCGGCGCCCGGCACCACCGGTATCTGCCGCCTCTGCGGCCCCCGTGTCGCCGACGACGCAGTGGCCGGTGGCCCGATGGCAGTCGGGCGACCTGTTCTCCCACCAGATACCCGCCCGGCCGATCGCGGCCCCGCCGGCAGGAGGCCCCCGCCGGTGACCACCCCCGCGTTCCCAGCCGCGCAGGCGGCCCGCGCCATCACCGTGCTCTCCCATCCGGGGCTGATCCGGCTGGTCACCGAAATCGACGACAACGGCCCCCTTCACCGCCGCATGCTCGGACGGAACTTCGCCGACCTACCGCGCCACCAGCTCCGTTCCGCGCTGGAGATCGGACGCGCCCACCAGCTCCTGCGCGCCGACCACCGCGGGGAACCGTGTTACGTGCTCACCGCCCGCGGCACCGACCTCGCCGACGTTTACGACGCCCTCGCCCGCTGGGCCCGCGCCCAGCAGGCGCCCGCGCCGGCCAGCGACTTCATCACCCGCGTCCAGCACACCCTCGCGCTGCTCCGCCACGACCTTGTGCTCGGTGGCACCACCGGCCAGACCACTGGCCCGCACCGGGTGCCGCAGGCCGTAGAGGCCCACCGGCTCACCGATGCCGACGAGGTGCTCAGCCTGCACCGGCCATGGAGTGCCGTCTCCGCTTGGGCCTCGGCGAACCCCTCCGTCCTCGCCGGCCCCGCCCGCCGCTCCGCCACCGCGGCCCGGAGGGAGAGCACCCGTTGAGACCTGGTTCCGGGCCACGGCACGCCCGCCGTCCGGTCTCCAACATCGTGCGGGCCGTCTACCTGCCGCGCACCGCCGACGCCGGCGCCTTCGCGATGACCACGTACGGCATCCCCCTACTCGTGCTGGCCACCACCGACTCGACCACCCTGACCGGAGTCGCATTCGCGCTGGAGTGGATCCCCCGCCTCTCCGCCTTCGCCCTCGCCGGCGCCATGGTGGACCGGTACGGCACCACGCGCGTCCTGCGCTGCGCCTCGGTGGCCCGGGCCCTGGTGGTACTGGCCGCCGCCCTTGTGCTCCCGGCCCATTCCACAGGACTCGCTGCGACGGCCACCGTCATGCTGCTGGCCGCTGTCACCGGTGTGCTCACCGAATTCAGCTACATCGCGGCCGAGACCGCCGGTGCTACAGCCAGCCGTGAGGCCGGCGAGCGGGCACACCGCGTGCAGACGGTACTCCTAAGCATCGACCAGGCCGCCACCCTGGCCGGACCAGCACTCGCCGGCCTGCTGCTGCAGCACACCGGCGCCGCCGGCATGCTGGCCACCCTCGCCGCCTTCTCCCTGGCCGCCGCCGCCCTCGCCCCCCGTCGGCCTCACCAGCCTGCGGACGAACCGGCTCCGGTGATGAAGGGGCTGCGAACCGGCTGGGACACCTTGTGCTCCTTGCCGGCCCTGGCCTGGCTGGTGACGGGCATGACCCTGGCCAACCTCGGCGTCGGCCTCATGCAGGCCGCCGCCCCGGTCATCGTGGTCAAGCAACTCGGCCACTCCAGCGCCGAAGTCGGCCTGATCTGGTCGGCCGCCGCCCTCACCTCCCTCCTCGCCATCGCCCTGTGCCGGACCGCGATCGACCGGTACGGACTGTGGGCCGTGGGCGCCACCTCCGCCGCGGTGGTCAGCGGCGCCGGCCTGGCGGTCGCCGCCGCCCACACCTACACCGCCTACCTGATCATGATCGCCGTCCTCATGGCCGGCGAAGGCGGCATGTCCGTGGTCCTGCGCACCCTGCGCTCCCACCTCATTCCGCCCGAGACTTTCGGCGCCACCCTCGGCCTGACCATCCTGATCTTCCTGCTGCCCTTCCCCCTCGCCGGCCTCCTGGTCGCCTTCACCCCGGCCCCCGCGCTGGGCAGCGTCGTCACCGCCTGCGCCGTGATCCAGGCGCTCGGCCTGACCGTGACCTTCGCCCGGCTACGCACCATTCCCGGCCCGCACTCCACGAAGGTCCGGCGGAGCGGTGTCCCGCTGTGCAGTTGACCGTGCGCTTTCACTGGTCCACGGCCCGACCCCTTTTAGGTGCTCATGTTCGATTCCCCCGAGATCGACGGGGACGTCTACGTTTCCCCGCGCTACCTCGCCGGCAGCACGTTCACCGGCGATCCGGCCCTTAAGCCCCTGCTCGCGCTGGGCTGGCGGACGCGTCACGACGAGTACGGCAACGTCTACCTCTCCTCGCCTGACAGCAAGGTCCGCCTCGGCTACCTCCCCGAAGGCGAGGACGACGGCCTGTGGCGGATCTCCGCCTACAACGACGTGTTCGCCCAGCCGCACTGGGGCGTGTGCTTCAACGACGCGGCGCCCACCGAGTTCGTCACCGCCTTCACCACCGCCCTAGCGCAGGCGTACACCGACGGACCCGACACCTACCTCACCAACTCTGCGCGCAGGCCGCCGGGGTTCGACGCCGTGGTGCCCTTGATCAACCGCGGCTGGGCACTGCAGCCACCGCGCGGGGGCGCCATGGAGGTGAAGAGCGCCGACGGCATGGCCGGCCTGGAGTACGCCACCGTCCAACTCGACCCCGCCCGCGAGCTGACGACGCTGGAGGCCCGCTGGTACCTGTGGGGTGGCCCGGCCGGAGCCCGCTGGTACGCCACCGCCTCCTCCCACACCCCCGTCCCCCTGGTCGCCGCGATCACCACGTCCGTCTGCGACCCGGCCCCGCTTCCGCGTTGGGAGGCTGCGATGCCCCGCTCCCTGCGCGAAACCGCCCAGCTGACCCCCATCACGCCTCCACCGCCGCCGGCCCCCACTCCGCTCGACGTACGCCGCACCGCTGCCCGCCGCCCACCAGCCCTCGGCACGGTCAGCGTCCCCCGCTGGAGCACCACCTCACGTCCCGCCACCCCTCCCGCGAGCCACGCCGCCGGCCCCCGCCGCTGACCCTGTTTCTTTCCGCCGGAAGGCCCCTGACCGTGCCCTTGCACGCACACCAGTTCTTCACCGAGCACCTCCAACTCCCCTTCGACGACAACACCGTCGTCGGCGACACCTACTACGCCACCCCTACCCCCGGCTCCCCGCTGCGCCTGCGCATCGACTTCGCGCGCACCATCTTCGAGGGCCAGTACGACGGCCTGCACCTACGGGTGATCCACCCTGAGCAGGGGGTGGTCGACACCGCAATCCTCACCTTCGCCGACCATGGCACCTTCATCCGACGGGATGCCGCTCGAGAGGTGCGTCCCGGCAGGGACGGATACGCGCGCATCCGCGACTGGCAGCGCGGCGGCGAACCACCCTGGCAGGGAGCCGACGTCCGCGGACTGCGCCGCGCGATCGAACAGTACGCGCAGGTGTGGTTCCCCGGCGCCGCCACGGCCGCCGCCCGGTCCCGCACACCGCCTGCCCCGACGGCGGGGCGACCACCGGTCGCACCAGCTGGCCGCACGCCCGCGTGCACCCGCTGACTTGCTCGGGCAGACGAAACCTCCCGATAGGTGCCGCCACACGGACCGCCGGCAGCCCACCGCGCCGTTCTGCCGGGCTCACCCCGCTCGCCGCAGCCGAGGACCTCCCATGTCGACCGATCCCTTCACCCACCTCGCCCCGGATCAGCAGGTGAAGGTCCTGCCCCGCCACCTAGCCGGCCCCGGAGCAGCCGACCTCCGGACAGTCTGGCCCTTCCCTGAGGACTGGTCCCTCCACCAGACCGTCGGCGGGGCAGCCCTCGCCACCAGCCCCTGCCTGCGGTTGTTCACCGGCCTGGTCCCCGACCCCGACAGCCCCGCGGGGGGGGGGAAAAGTGGACCGTCACCGCCGACCGGCGCCACGCCCCCGCCGCCTGGCAGATCACCTTCGACGCCACCACCCCCGTCGAACTACTCCACGACTTCCACGCCGAACTGCTCGACCTCTACCTCGAAGGCCGCCACAGCGACCACGACCCGCTGCTCGACGACGACACAGCACCGCACGAGGCATACGCACTTCTCCTCGCCCGCGGCTGGAATCACGAGATCAAGACCGACGGCAGGCAGTTCTTCCGCGACCCCCATACCCTCGGCGTTGTCCAGCACCGCTACGCCATCACCAGCACCAATTCGCCGATCTGGTCGGCCTGGGGCGGATACCTGAGCGAGCCCCACTGGGGCGCCCAGTTCTCCCACGGCACACCCACGACGCTGGTCACGGCCTTCACCACATCACTGGTTACCGGTGACCCGCACGGTGAAGGAGGTCCCATTCCACACCCGCCGCCAGGTCTTCATCGTGGCAACAACACCGGCCAAGCCAACACCGGTCCCTTCACCGGTCGCCACGCCACCTGCGCCCCCTGGGCCGAGCCGGGCCCGCTGGCCACCCTCACCCGTCCCGGGCGCTCTGCCCCTTCCCTGGAGTTCCTACTTGCACAGCCCTTCCGCCCGCTGCCTTCCTGCCGCGGCCCTCACCGTTGCCGCCGTTGTCACCGGCACCCTGGCCTGGGCCCCGACCGCCTCCGCCCACGCCCCCGAACCCACCCCCACCGCGACGGCCCCCTCGCGTACCGCGCCGGACACACCGACCGGAGGCGTCAAGATCACGAAGAAGGACCCGAGCGGAGCCGTCCTCGGAGGCGCGGAATTCAGCCTCCTCGATACCGTCAACGGCACCAAGGCCCTTCAGGGCAAGACCAACGGCGACGGCGTCCTGCGCTTCGACGGCGTCACCCCCGGCGTGTACCGCCTCAAGGAGATCTCCACCGGCAGCGCTCTGCACGAGCTTGTCCCGGACCAGGACGTCATCGTCACTGCCGGCCAGGACACGCCGTTGACGACCATCGATCCGTTCAAGCCCGCCGAGCTGACGGTCAAGAAGACCGACAAGGCCACCGGCAAGCCCCTGGCCGGTGCCGTCATCAACATCGCGCCCACGGACAAGGGCGACTCCATCACCCTGACCACGGGCAAGGACGGCACGGCCTCGACCAAGGTCACCGTCTCCTCCCGCACCGGCACCACCTACACGGCCACGGAGACCAAAGCTCCCGCTGGCTACCAGATGGACGCCACGCCGGCAAAGATCACCGCGAAGCCCGGCGCACCGGTCACCGCCACCCTCGCTGACACCGCGAACAACCAGCCGACCAAGCCGCCCACCACCCCGCCGGCCTCCCCCGACACCACCACCCCGGGCAAGCCGTTGGACAAGCCGACACCGGACAAGCCCTCCGCAACCGCAACCGCCCCCTCCTCGTCCACCTCCGGCACCCCGGCCGCCGACGAGACCGCCTCCAACACCCCGGCAGCCGCCGAGCCCGAGGGCGCGCTCGCGCACACCGGCGCCAACAGCACCCCCTGGCTGCTCGGCGGAGCCGGCCTTCTCATCGTCGCCGGCGCAGGAGCGGTCTTCGCGCTGCGCCGACGCTGTACGGACAACGAGGGCGACGACCACCCTGCCGAAAGCTGACATAACCTGACCAACCGCTGACACGGCTCCCGGGATCTGTCCAGACCCTGGGGGTCGTCGCACGTCCTAGACGTCGCCCCGGAAGACGGAGCCACAGATTGATCAGCGGGCCGGATGAGCGGGAAAGAGCCGCTCATCCGGCCCGTGCCGCGCAGGTCGCGTCAACAACCAAGCGGGGATGCCAGGGGGCCTTGTCCGGATCAAGAGACAGGGATGCCCAGTGGCACGCCAGCATCCACGGGACGCCCGACGTTGAACACACTTTGCCGTGCGCCGCCTAAGACCTGTCAAGACGATCCCTGACAGGCGCTCCCTCAAGACCTGCCCTGACATGGCCGTTTTCATCCAGAGAACGATTCTTCAAAATGCGCTTCAGGTTACAATTTTTGAAGAAAGGGGACGCGCATTCTTCAAACTCTGTCAGAGTGGGTTGTTGGCTGGCCTCAGAGCGTGGAAGATGACGGTAGTCGGCCGAGCGGCGTCAACCGTCCCGGCCGGAATAAGCCCTTGTCCGGATCAGTAGACCCTCTTTCATCCGGGGCGGCGAACATGCCGTCCCCCGATTGTGAAGGATGCTCGTGTTCGACATTAGCGCTTCTAGCCTCGCCGGTTTTTTCCCTGCGTCCACGTCCCTGCCGAGCAGGGGGAAGGGCAGGCGCCTTTGTGTGACCTGCCGTTGATGGCACTGGCCCTGCTGAGCCTCATTCTCGTGGCTCTGCTCCTTCTGGCTGCGCTGGGGTGGTCCGCGTCCGCTGCGCTGTGCGCAATTGGTAGCGCTGGCCTCATTGCGGCGGAACTGCGGAACCGTCTGACCTGACCGCCGAGGGGGCGCCGATGGGGGCGCCCCCTTTCGGGCTTCCTGGACGGAGGTAGAGCCGTGGCCCGCTTCAGTAACGAACTTCCAGCGACCGATAAAGCGCCCCACCGCGTTTTACTTGCCCAGCAATTACGTGAACTGCGGCATGGCCAGCGTCTGACGCAGCAGCGGCTGGCGAAACTATCGGGTCTGTCGACCGGCACCATTTCGACAGCGGAAGGTGGTCTTCTGGCACCCAGTAAGAGAACGGTGATGGATTACGTGCTCGCCTGCGGCGAACTCGACCCCAGCCCCTGGCTCGCACGCCGCGAGGCTGCAGCGCGCGAGTATGCAGCCGACCACGCCGAGCGGAAGTCGCAACAGCGGAGAGCCCTTGCGCGGAGCGACCGTCACCCTCAGGCATGGCGCTCCACGTGGGAACGCTGGGAGCGAACGAAGAAGCTCACGCCTCCATCCCACGCCTCCGGCTCCAGATCCTTGGCGTTCTGGCTGGAGAGCCTGCGTAATTACCGGTCGCTTTCGTATCGGGCTCTTGCGCGTAAGAGCGACTACTCCCATTCGACTCTCACCGCCATGGGTCGTGGACATCAACCTGTTACGGTCCGAGGACTAACGGCTTTCTTGCAGGCGTGTGGTGTCCTCACCTTCTCCGAGCAGATCGAATGGCTAAACCTTCTCGAACGCACCAGCTCCAGCCCCCGCCGAGCGATGGACGCGGCGCTGGAGCAGGAACGACTTAGAAGCCTTATGGCCCCAAGTCGTGGTGATGGAAGCGCAAATCCCTTGACGCGTCTGGGCGCGGAGGATACCTCGGACTGGCAGCGTGGTCGCCCCGCGTGGCGGATGAAGTATGCGATCACTGTTGATCACCAAGTGATGAGAAATAACCTACAGGCCCTTGGTCGCTACTACGGCGGTACCTTTATTCCTGTTCTCGCACACCACACTGGACTCCCTGCCAAGTCCGTAAAAAACTATCTGGACGGGGGAAGTCTCACGGCAGACGGCAAAAATCGCCTCGCGGCGGCCCTCATGCGTATCGGTAAAATTCCGCCGAGCCCTGATGCCTTGCACGTCATCCTGCCTCCTCAAGCAGTCGGGAGGTCCACACCTGGCACACCTACTCAGATGGGAGGATGCAGGCGGACGAAAGGAAACACCCCGCGCTCCTCCGATTACATTCCCTATTGGAGATAGGCGTCAGGGGCGAAGGTGCCGTCGTAGCCCATGGAGCGCACAGCGTGGCTGAAGCCCCGTCCCACGCCTGCCACGGGCACCATCAGGGCCGCGAACTGCTCTGCCTACATGCGCGGTTCGGGTCAGGTTTCGGAGCAGCGGTCGCCGTAGACCCGGCTGCGCGATGGAGGGACCATGGGGCGTGGTGACTGCCGACACAGGCCGGGCTCTTGGCCAGCAGCCTTCAAGCTGTCTCACAGCGATGGCCTGCGGTTCAGTCTCACGGGCGCGGCATTTCCTTGTGGTCTGGACCGGCCGGTCGGCTTGGCGCCGTCCGAGACAGTTCGGTCCCGATCACATGCCGGTGACCGCGGCACCTTTGAACAGCGCTGGCGATAGCAGCGACTCAACCAGCCTGCCGAGCACGCCCTTCCGCGGAACTCTTCCGGGGTATGACCGGGGCCCCGTTCGACACCTTGATCAGTCCGCCCTGGGGGGGGCTGTCCCATTGCCTGGGCGCTGACCGTGGCCGTGACCTTCGCCCCGGGATAGCACGCCTCCAGCTCCTTGACCAGGCTTTGCACCCGGCGGGGGGTCTCCCCCGGGCAGACGTCCCGGATCACGGGAAGTGGCGGCGGTTCCTTGCCGTTGGACCAGCTCCCCTCGATGACCAGGTCCGGGCCGATCATCCGGGATCCCCGTTCCTGGGCTTCTTGGGCTGCCCAGTCCGGCGGCGCCGTTCTCGACACCCTCAAGGTCAGGACGTGGCCGGCGTACGGTCCCTCTCGGACCGGCTCGGGAAACGCTGGTTGTGCGCGGCGCGGCTCCAGTGAGTGTCCGCGGCCGATCGGCCACAGCCTGGGGGCGTGGAGCTCGCTGATGTAGGGCGGGAGGTACGGCCTGCCGGTTTCTGGGTTGATGGTCTTGCGGGCCTGCTCGATCCAGCGCTCGAACTTGCGGGAGGGCTGCGCACGCTTACCCTCGGGTTCCAATAGAGGGAGGTCGTAGACCTCCGAGATGGCGCGCTTCGGGGAGAGTCCGAGCTTGCGCGCGTAGTTGTACATCGTGGCGATGGCGGCGGCTCGCAGCTGCACGCCATCCGTCTTCTTCTTGTGCGGCGTGGGAAGGGCCAAGGAGACCACCCAGATCGAGCTGCGGGGGAGTTCCTTGGCTGCCTCAGCCGCCTTCCTGACGCGTCGGACCAGTTCGGGGTCGTCGGTCGGTCGCCGGGCGTTGCTCCGGGTCCGAGGGGGAGGGACGTCCCGGACGGTGCGCGCGCTCCAGGTTGACCAGTCGATGTCGACCTCGATTACCCACCCCGGCCACCCGTAGAGATTCCGCAGGGTGACGCCGGTCTCGGTGAGGTCCATCTCGATCTCGCCGAACCGCATCCCGAATGCCATACGGCCACTATCTCGCAAACCCGCGTCCGGCCCCGTCGCGGTCGTCCGGAGAACACCCCCGATTTTGTCGGGCAGTATCTGCCGGCGATCGCAACGATGCTCGTGCCATGACCAACAGCAGCCCCACCCAGACGCCTTCCGCCCAGCCTCAGCAGTGTCCGGCTCCCGCAGGCCCGGCCGCCGCGTCCCTTCTCCCTCTCCTGATCCTGGTCTTCGTCCTCGTCGTCCTCGTCATCGGAGCCGGCCTGCTCTACGTGACGATCGCGCATCCCTCGCTCGCGACCCCGCTCACAGTCGCGGTCGCTGGCGTGACCCTCGTCGTCACGATCGTGGGTGTGATCGCCGCCTTCCTCGCCATCTCCAGAAGGTAGTTTCCCGGCGCGCGACCGGTGTGTTCCTTCCACCGCAGCAAACGAGCGGGCCTCGGGCCGTGAACCGGTCCGAGGGTCGCTTCTGCTGCTGTGCTATCAGGGCGCCTCCTTCTCGCCGACCACGTCGGGGCGGGCACGCCGCATTGTCGCCGCGGGTCCGCACAGCTAGGCGCGCTCTGCACGGGCACCGGGCAAAGCGGCGGCCTCGGTTGCCGCTGCGTTGCGGCGGCGCTGAGCACGGGATTGCGGAGGCGGCTGTCATCTTCTCCATCAGTGCGCGGTATCCGCGGCGGTGCCAGCACCGTGTCGAATCACCCGAACGGATGACCGGATTGACCTGCGGATCTCAGGTGGACGGCACAAGTGCCTTCTGGTGCCATCGCAGTTGAGGCTGTGTCGCAAAATTCTGGACCCTACAACACCGGCGCGGCCTAGCAGTTCGCCTCGGGCAGACAGGAAAGATCGCGAAACGGCTGGCCAAGGCTCGCGAGGCATGTCAACGTAGACGCCTTCGTGAAAAACCCGCAGGTCAGAGAGGTGATTGCGCTGTGACCGTGGATGTAGCCGGTCCCGGATTCTCGACGAGCATCGACGCGCTGCGACTGCGCCAGTGGCGGCTGGGTCCCGGCCAACCGGGGCTCGTGACGGACCAATTTGGGTCGGAGGACTTCCATCTGATCGTGGACGACCGCGCCGATGTTCACATCGGCAGCAAGGACGGCCGCTTCTACCTCGGATGGTTCCCCGCCGGCCGGCCCGGCAGCGACGGTGAGGGCTGGCGGCTTTCCGTCACCGGGACCGCCAAGGTGCCCGGCTACCACGTTTCCTTCGACGCCGAGACCCCTGCTGAGGTCGTCGCCGCCGCTGTGGCCTGCGTCCTGGCCACGTCCCGCCTCGCTTCCCCCGTCTGACCCGGGACCTCCATCGCAAGGAGCAACGAGTTGAACCCGCACACCCCGCATATGACGGTCGGCGAGCTGATCGACCGCTTGTCCGCCTGTGACCGCTCGGCGACGGTCCATCTGGCCATCAATCCGTTCTTCCCGATGG